>DASVMY010000100.1:0-12716 GCA_036384135.1 Caulobacteraceae bacterium
CGCGATCCCGCTCGGCCGGCGACGGGCTCTCCAGCCGCGCCGTTCCCCAGGCCAGGAAGCCGCGGCCGATGGCCTCGCCCACCTGGCGGCAGACCGCGTCGCCCCGCGCCGCCGCCGCCGCGATCTCCAGCCACAGCCGCATGTAGGGCCACAGCGCCTCGCTCACGAGGATCTCGAACAGCCGCCCGCGCAGCACCTCCAACGACGCCGGCGCCGTGGCGGCCATGGCCTCCAGTTCCCCCGCCAGGCGCAGGGCCACATGCTGCAGCACGGCGGCCACCAGCCCGGCCTTGTCCTTGAAATAGTAGATCAGCATCCGGTCGCTGGTCCCGGCCGCCGCCGCCAGGGGCCGCAGGCTGGACGCGGCCAGTCCGTGCGCCAGGACGTGATCGGCCAGGCGGTCCAGAATCTCGGCGCGCTTTTGATCGACGCTCGTCACCGGCCGATGGTAGCGGCTTGCCCGGCGAAACCAAGGCCGGCTGGACTGAATGGGGAGGCAACAACTTTACACGATTTATCTCTGTCCGCCTTGCTGGGCTGACCGGCCAAAGTCCCTACCGCGCCACCGTCCCCCGCACCCGCAGCCGGCTGACCCCGCCGTCGGGGAAGATGTTCAGCCGCACGAACCGCACCGGCCCCAACGCCGCCCCCTGCGCCGCAACCTCGCGGAACACATGCACGTGGTTCGCCTGCAGCTTCGTCTCCGGCAGCAGCACCGGCCAGCTCTCCGCCGCCGCCGCGATCTGATCCGGGGTCCCCTCCGCCACGGGGGAAGCCTGGATGGAGCACCGGTCGGGATAGTTGCCCTTGAAGTGGGCGGTATCGACCTCGATCTCCTCCACCAGCCCCGCGGTCCCCAGTTCCAGGATGGCCCAGTCGTGGCCCGGCTCCCTCCGACGCCGGGTCTCCCAGCCGTCGCCCATGTCGGCGCCGCGGCCCGGCGCGGTGAGGTTCTCCACCCGGCCGTAGTGCTCGTCGTTGGCGATGATCCCACGCCCTCCGTTGGCCATGGCCAGCAGGTCGACCACCGCGTCGGCCCGCACCGCCCACCAGTCCACGAGCGCCCGGCCCCAGACCCTCAGCCGCGCCACCCCGCCGTCGGGATAGATATGCAAGCGCACATGCGTCACCGGCTCGCCGCGCGGGGTGGGGACGTAGATCCGGTCGTCGCCCTTCAGCTCCAGCCGCGCCGTGGCCGCCGTCCAGCCGGCGTCGTCCCCAGGGATCTCGTCCTCGCACCGGCACACCTCGACCATGGCGCCGGGAGGATAGTTGCCGGTGAAGTGCCGCGTATCGATCTCGAAGCCGGCCACCACGCCGGGAACCCCCAGCCGCACCACGCACCAGTCGTGGCCGGCCACCCGCTTGCGGCGGCTCTCCCAGCCGTCCATCCACTTGCCGTTCTCGTCGTAGAGGCCGGGGGTGAACACCGGCTCGGCGGGCGAGATCAGCCGGCTCTTGTCGGCGAAGAAGTCGTCGGTGGCGAACACCACCGACGCCCCCAGGCGCGGCTGGGCCAGGTCGACATGGTGGCGGCGAAGGTCGGCGAAGTCGGTCATGTGTCTGGTCCAGATTCGATCGGAGTTTCCGCCATACCCCATAGCCTTCCCGCGTCCGTCACACGCACTCGCGCCAAGGGCCGCGGCTTGCGAAAAACGCGATGTTAGTCTACATATTGACTGGAATAACGGCCAAAGGAACGGCACATGCCGCAAACGGCAAAAACGGCGGCTCCCGCTGGAGCCCGGCAGCGTGTCCGCAAGGCGGCCGTCCCCCAGCTCGCCGGGCGGCTGTCGATCCCCAGTCTGATGGATGAGCATGGCGCCGTGAACATCGAGCACGTGGCCGATGCTTTCAGCATGTCCAGGGCGCAGTTGGCGGAGACCGCCGGCCTGGCGCGGGAGGTGTTGCAGAAGTCCAGCCGGCGCGACGGCCCCAAGGCGCAGACGCGGGTGCGGGAAATGCTGGAGATCATCAATCTCGTCCAGGCCTGGGCCGGAGGCCCCGCCCAGGCCATGGCCTGGTATCGCGCCGAGCCCATCCCGGCCTTTGGCGGCCGCACCGCCGAAGCCTTGGTGAAATCCGGGAACGCTACGGCGGTGCGGGACTATGTCGATCACCTTGCTACCGGCGGCTACGCTTGAGGTTTGTGGGCGAGTGCTTCAGAGCGCACAACCCGACTTGGTCCTGGACGCCGCTGTCAGGCGCGGGCGCGGCGCTCAAGGGACGGCGGTTTAATTGGCCCGGCCTGGAAACTCTCTATCTGTCGCTCAGCTTCAACACCGTGTTCCGCGAAGTCTCCGGCGGCTTCGCCCACCGGCTGACCCCCTATGTGCTGTGCAGCTATGACGTCGATTGCGAAGACGTCGCTGACCTGCGCACCGACGCCGGCCGGGCGGACCTGAAAATAGCGCTGGCCGATCTGGCTTGCGCTTGGGGCGGTGCGCTGATCGCCGGGCGCGAGCCGGAGTCGTGGACGGTCGTCCGCCGGCTACTGGCCGACGGCTATGCCGGCGTGCTGGTTCCAAGTTTCGCCAACGGCGCGACCCCCGACGATCAGAATCTCGTGCTGTGGCGGTGGGGTCCGGATATGCCCCACAAGGTCACCGCCTACGACCCCACCGGCAGGCTGCCGAAGAACCAGCTGTCGTGGACATAGCCCCTGGTGTTCGCGAACCCTTGCGTCAATGCGGCCCCGTCTGCATCAAATCCTCAAGCCGAAACCCCGCGATCCGGTGAATCTGGGCGATGGCGGCGGCGAATTCGGTCTGGGGGTCGTTCTCCAGCCGCGCCTCGAAGGCGGCCAGGATGTCGGCGCGGGTGAGGCCCTTCACCGCGATGATGAAGGGAAAGCCGAAGCGGGCGTTGTAGGTCCCGTTCAGGCGCTGGAACGCCTCGAACTCCGCCGCCGAGCACTGGTCCAGCCCCGCCCCCGACTGCTCGCGCACCGAAGCGTCCGCCATCCGCGCCCGGCTGGCCAGCTCCGGGTGGGCGCGGATCAGGGTCAGCTTGTCGTCGTGGCCGGCGCCGTCCACCGCCGCCCGCATGGCCGCCGCCAAGGCCTCGCGGCTCTCTAATTGGCCCGCCTCCACGGCCGGCCAGACCGCCTCGGCCACCCAGGGCGACGCCTCATAGATCCCGCCGAACCGCTCGACGAAGGCCTCCCTACCAAGCTCAGCCCGCATACGGATGCCGCTCGCGCCAGTGCCGGGCGATGTCCACGCGCCGGCAGAACCACACGTCCGGGTGGCCCTGGGCGTAGGCGATGAACCGCTCCAGCCCGGCCATCTTCCCCGGCCGCCCGGCGATCCGGCAGTGCAGGCCCACCGACATCATCTTCGGACTCTCCGCCCCCTCGGCGTAGAGCACGTCGAAGGCGTCCTTCAGATAGGAGAAGAACTGCTCGCCGGTATTCAGCCCCGTGCCGGAAAACCGCATGTCATTGGCCTCCAGGGTGTAGGGCACGATCAGCTGGGGCTTGCCCGCCGCCAGGGTCCAGAACGGCAGGTCATCGGAATAGTCGTCAGCGTCGTAGAGGAACCCGCCCATCTGCGCGACCAGCCGCCGGGTGTTGGGGCTGGTGCGGCCGGTGTACCAGCCCAGCGGCCGCGCACCGGTCAGCCGGGCGTGGACCTCCACCGCCCGCTGCATGTGCTCGCGTTCCAGGGCCTCGGGCGCGTCCTGGTAGTTGATCCACCGCCAGCCGTGCGAGGCGATCTCGTGCCCCGCCTCCAGCATGGCCTCGACCACGGCGGGGTTGCGCTCCATGGCCATGGCCACGCCGAACACCGTCACCGGCGTCCCCTGTCTCTCGAACAGGCGCAGCAGCCGCCAGACCCCGGCGCGGGAGCCGTATTCGTAGATCTGCTCCATGCTCATGTGCCGCGCCCCGACCACCGAGGCGGGGTTGATCATGTCGGACAAAAAGGTCTCGGAGGCCGCGTCGCCGTGCAGGACGCTGTTCTCGGCCCCCTCCTCATAGTTCAGCACCATCTGGACCGCGATCCGCGCCCCGCCCGGCCAGTCGGCATGCGGCGGCGTGCGGCCATAGCCGATCAGGTCTCGGGGATAGTCGTCGCTGGGCATCGATGACCGCTTAGCAGGCTCGAAGTGGGCGCGCAGCGTCGCAGGGACGCGGCGCCGTTGCAATTGCCGCCGCCTCGGCCGATTCTGTGCGGCTGGCGATCACGGGAGCCTCATGAGCGGCCTGACCACCCACGTCCTGGACACCATGCACGGCCGCCCCGCCGCGGGCGTCGCCCTGCGCCTGACCCGCGGCGGCCAGCCGGTCGCGCAAGCCACCACCAACGCCGACGGCCGCTGCGACGCGCCCCTGCTCACCGGCGAGACGCTGACGGCCGGCGCCTACCGCCTGGAGTTCGACGTCGGGGCCTATTTCCGCGGTCTGGGCGTCGCCCTGCCCGACCCGGCCTTCCTGGAAACCGTGGTCATCGACTTCGGCGTCGCCGACCCCGCCGCGCACTATCATGTGCCGCTGCTGGTCAGCCCCTTCGCCTACTCCACCTATCGCGGAAGCTAGCCATGGGCCGGCCGATCCGATTCCTCTTGAATGGCGAGGTCCGCGAACTGGCGGACGTGGCGCCCACCGACACCGTGCTCAACTGGCTGCGCTACGAGGCGCGCCAGACCGGGACCAAGGAAGGCTGCGCCGAGGGCGACTGCGGCGCCTGCACCGTGGCCCTGGCCGAGCTGGACGACGGCCACGTCCGGTTCCGGGCGGTGAACGCCTGCATCCTGTTCCTGCCCATGCTGGACGGCAAAGCCCTGTTCACGGTGGAGGCCCTGGCCCGGGACGGCGCCCTGCACCCGGTGCAGCAGGCCATGGTCGACCAGCACGGCTCCCAGTGCGGCTTCTGCACCCCGGGCTTCGTGATGTCCCTCTACGCCCACCAGCGCCAGGGCGCGCGCGCCGATACCGCCACACTGAAGGACGCCCTGGCCGGCAACCTCTGCCGTTGCACCGGCTATGGCCCGATCCTGGCCGCGGGACAGGCCATGGGCCCGGACCCCGACGCCGCCGACCTGCCGGCCTTGGCCGAGGCCCTGGCCGCGATCCGGCCAGACGAGCCCCTGGAGATCAACCACCGCGGCGCCCGCTTCAGCGCCCCACGCTCGCTCGCGGAACTGGCCGCCGCCATCGAGGCGCGGCCGGACGCCGTTATCCTGGCCGGCGGCACCGACGTGGGGCTGTGGGTCACCAAGCAGCACCGGGCCCTGCCCGACATCATCTCGCTCAATGAAGTTGCTGAGCTGAACGCCATCGAGGACCCCGGCGGCGCCATCCGTATCGGCGCCGGGGTCCGCTATGTCGACGCCCACGGCCCGCTCACCGCCCTGCATCCGGAGTTCGGCGCCCTGCTGCGCCGCCTGGGCGGACTGCAGGTGCGCAACCTGGGCGCCGTCTGCGCCAACATCGCCAATGGCTCGCCCATCGGCGACATGCCCCCCGCCCTGATCGCGGCCGGCGCCACCCTGGTCCTGCGCCGAGGCCAGGCGACCCGCACCCTGCCCCTGGAAGATTACTTCCTGGCCTATGGCAAACAGGACCGAGCGCGCGGCGAGTTCGTTGAGGCGGTGATCGTTCCCAAGCCCCCCGCCGGCCAGGTCTTCCGCCTCTTCAAACTGTCCAAGCGCTTTGACCAGGACATCTCCGCCGTCTGCGCCGCCTTCGCCATCACCGTCCAGGACGGCGCCGTCATCACCGCCCGCATCGCCTTCGGCGGCATGGCGGCCACGCCCAAGCGCGCCTTGGCCACCGAGGCGGCCCTGATGGGACAGCCGTGGACAGAAACCGGTGTCACGCTCGCCGCCGAAGCCCTGGCCGAAGACTTCCAGCCGATCAGCGACATGCGCGCCTCGGCCGGCTACCGGCTGACGGCGGCCCAGAACCTGCTGATCAAGACCTTCCTCGAAGCAGATCAGCCGTCGGCCCAGCGCCTGCTGCAAGTCGAGGCCCTGGCGCCCAGGAGCTTGGCTCATGGCTGACTCCGGCGCCGCCACCCGTGGCCTGCCCAGCGTCGCCGCCGCCATCGCGCACGACAGCGCCGAGCGGCACGTGGCCGGCTCCGCCCCCTACATTGACGACATCCCCGAACCGCCGGGTCTGATCCACCTGCATGTCGGCCAGGGCGGCCGCGCCCACGCCCGCGTCACACGTCTCGACCTCACCGCCACGCGGGGCGCCTCCGGTGTCATCGCCGTGCTCACCGCCGCCGACATTCCCGGCAAGAACGACATCAGCCCCTTCGCCGGCGATGACCCCATGTTCGCCGACGGCGAGGTCCGCTACCAGGGTCAGCCCCTGTTCGCCGTCGCCGCCGAGACCCTGCCCAAGGCCCGCGCCGCCGCCGCCCTCGCCATGGTCGAGTACGAAGACCTGCCGGCCCTGCTGACCATCGCGCAGGCCCGCGCCGCGGACTCGGTCATCGAACCGGCCCAGGTCATGGCCCTGGGCGACGCGCCCGCCGCCATCGCCGCAGCGCCGCAGCGCCTGGAGGGCCGGATCGCCATCGGCGGCCAGGAGCACTTCTATCTCGAAGGCCAGGTGTCCCTGGTCATTCCCGGCGAGGACGGCGACCTGCACGTCTGGTCCTCCACCCAGCACCCCACAGAGACCCAACACGTCATCGCCCGCACCCTGGGCTGCCGCGACAACGCCGTCACCGTCGAGGTGCGGCGCATGGGCGGCGGCTTCGGGGGCAAGGAGACCCAGTCGGTCCACTACGCCGCCATCGCCGCTCTGGCCGCCCGCAAGACCGGCCGCCCCGCCAAGGTCCGCCTCGACCGCGACGACGACATGGCCATGACCGGCAAGCGCCACGACTTCGAGATCGGCTGGTCGGTGGGCTTTGATGACAGCGGTCGCCTGGCCGGCGCCACCTTCGATCTGGCCTCGCGCTGCGGCCACTCCACCGACCTCTCCATGGCCATCAACGACCGCGCCATGTTCCACGCCGACAACGCCTACAGCTTGGGCGCGGCGCGGATCGTCTCCCACCGCCTGCGCACCCACACCGTCTCCAACACCGCCTTCCGCGGCTTCGGCGGCCCGCAGGGGATGATGGGCATAGAGCGCGCCATGGACGCCATCGCACTGTCCCTGGGCAAGGACCCCCTGGATGTGCGCAAAGCCAACCTCTACGGCGTCGCCGGCGAGACGACCCCCTACGGCCAGGTGGTCACCGACAGCGTGGCCCTGGAGCTGATGGAAGAGCTTGAGGAAGGCTGCGCCTATCGCGCCCGCCGCGCCGCCATCGCCGAGTGGAACGGCGCCAACCGCATCCTCAAGCGCGGCCTGGCCCTCACCCCGGTGAAGTTCGGCATCTCCTTCACCACCAAGCACCTGAACCAGGCCGGCGCCCTGGTCCACGTCTACACCGACGGCTCCATCCACCTGAACCACGGCGGCACGGAGATGGGCCAGGGGCTGAACATCAAGGTCGCCCAGGTGGTCGCCGACGAGTTCCAGGTTCCCCTCAACAGCGTCAAGATCACATCCACTCGCACCGACAAGGTCCCCAACACCTCCGCCACCGCCGCCTCCTCCGGCTCGGACCTGAACGGTATGGCCGCCCAGGACGCGGCGCGCCGGATCAAGGCCCGGCTGATCGACTTCGCGGCGCGGGCGTTCAGCTGCGATGAGCGCGACGTCGCCTTCACCCTGGCCGGGGTGTGCGCCGGCGGGGTGGAGATGACCTTCAGGGAGCTGGTGAACCGGGCCTATCTGGACCGGGTCTCGCTCGCGGCTACCGGTTTCTACCGCACGCCTGAGATCCACTACGACCGCGCCACCCATAAGGGACGCCCGTTCTACTATTTCGCCTACGGCGCCGCGGCCTCCGAAGTAGTCATCGACACCCTCACCGGCGAGAGCCGGATTCTCCGCGTCGACATCCTCCACGACGTCGGCCGCTCGCTCAATCCGGCCGTCGACCTCGGCCAGATCGAGGGCGGCTTCATCCAGGGCGCCGGCTGGCTGACCACCGAGGAGCTGGTGTTCGACCCCGCCGGCCGCCTCGCCACCCATTCGCCCTCCACCTACAAGATCCCCACCGCCGGCGACCGCCCGGACGCCTTCAACATCCGCATCTGGCCCGGCGGCGTGAACCGCGAGCCGACCATCCACCGCTCCAAGGCCGTGGGCGAGCCGCCGCTGATGCTGGCCATCTCCGTGTTCTCGGCCCTCACCGACGCGGTCGCCAGCGTCGGGCGCCACACCGTCATGCCCCACCTGGACGCCCCAGCCACGCCCGAACGCGTCCTGGCCGCCGTCGAGGATGTGCGGCGCCGGAGCGGCTCGCAGTGACCGCCTGGATCAGAAGCGCCTGCGCCGCCGTCCGCCGGGGCGAGCGCCTGGCCATGGTCACCGTGGTCGGCGCGCGCGGGTCGACCCCGCGTGAAACCGGGGCGCGCATGCTGGTCTGGCCAGATCGGTTCGAGGGCACCATCGGCGGCGGCGCCCTGGAGCGCCAGGCCCTGGACCAGGCCCATCGCCTGTTGGCCCAGACCCTGCGCAGCCACGCCTTGCAGGACTATCCCCTAGGCCCTCTGCTCGGCCAATGCTGCGGCGGCCATGTGCGCCTTCTGCTCGAGGTGCTGGACACGGGCAGCCAGGCTTGGCTGGTTCCCGCCGAGGCGGCGCGCGCCGGCGGCCAGCCCTTCCACCTCACCGCCAGTTTCCATGACGGGGCCATGGCGCGCACGGTGGAGGCCGAACCTCCCCGCGTGGCCAGCGACAGCCCCCGTGTCCCTATTCCCGAGGTCAGGATCCTCAGCGAGATGTTCACCCCAACCCAGCCCCGCCTGGTGATGTTCGGCGCCGGCCACATCGGCCAGGCCGTCGCCCGCGCCTTCGCCCCCCTGCCCTTCGACGTCGACTGGCTGGCCAGCCGCGAGGACCTGCGTCCGGAAGCCGGTGGAACCTCGGCCGAGATCCTGTCGGAGGACGACCTGGAGGCCTGTATCGCCGCCGCCCCGGCCGACACCCTCTTCGCCATCTTCACCCACAGCCACGACCTGGACTACCGCCTCGTCAAGGCGGCCCTGACCAAGGGCGACTTCGCCTACCTCGGCCTGATCGGCTCGCGCACCAAGCGCGCCCGTTTCGAGAGCCGGCTGAAGGACGACGGCTTCACCGACGCCGACCTGGCGCGGCTCACCTGCCCGCTGGGCGTACGCACCCTGAAGAGCAAGGCGCCAGCGGTGATCGCCATCTCACTGGCGGCGGAACTGCTGCAACTGACGGAGGACGAAGGGGCGTGAGTTTTGCCATGGGTTTTGCCAAATGAGTTTTGCCAAATGAGTTTTGATTGGGGGGCCTGGGCCAATCTCGCCATCCGCTGGCTGCACCTGATCGCGGGCATCGCCTGGATCGGGTCTTCGTTCTATTTCATGTGGCTGGACAGTCACTTGCGCGCGCCGGCCGAGCAGCGCGAAGGCGTGTCCGGGGAGCTGTGGAGCGTCCACTCCGGCGGCTTCTACCATCAGACCAAGTTCATGGTCGCCCCAGCCGGCATGCCCGAGGAACTGCACTGGTTCAAATGGGAGGCCTACACTACGTGGATCAGCGGCTTCCTGCTGCTGGCCCTGACCTTCTATGTCGGCGCCGATCTCAACCTGATCGACAAGTCCAAACTGGCCCTGGCGCCCTGGCAGGCCATCGCCATCAGCTTGGCCAGCTTGGCCGGCGGCTGGCTGGTCTATGACGGCCTCTGCCGCTCGCCCATCGGCAAGAACCTGCGGCTCTTCGGGGTGGTCTGGTTCCTGATCCTCACCGCCGCCGCCTACGGCCTGACCCGGATCTTCTCGGATCTGGGCGGCTTCATGCATGTGGGCGCGATCATCGGCACGGTGATGGTGGCCAACGTCTTCTTCATCATCATCCCCAACCAGAAGAAGCTGGTCGCCCAGGTTCTGGCCGGGGAGGCGCCCGACGCCAACCTCGGCAAACAGTCCAAGCAGCGCTCGGTCCACAACAACTACATGACCCTGCCGGTGCTGCTGATCATGCTCAGCAACCACTATCCGATGATCTTCGCCGCCCCGCTGAACTGGCTGTGGCTGGCGGGACTGGGGATCAGCGGCTGGTCGATCCGCCACTTCTTCAACCTCAAGAACGCCGGCAGGATGCACCCCGAGGTGCTGGCCTTCGGCGCCTTCGCCTTCATCGCCGTGGCCATGGCCAACGAGACCTTCAAGCCCAGATCCGCAGAGGTCGCCGCCCCGACGTACGCCGCCGTCCGGACCATCGTCGACAAGCACTGCGTCATGTGCCACGCCGCCCACCCGAACCACGCAGGCATCGCCACGGCCCCCAACGGCGCCATGTACGACACCGCCGCCGGGCTGGAGAAATACGCCCCCAAGATCTACGAGCGCGCCGTGGCCACCCATTCCATGCCCTTGGGCAACGAGACCGGCATGACCGACGCCGAGCGGGCCAGGCTGGGCGCCTGGATCAGGGCCGGCGCGAAAATCGACACCCCATGACCCGCCAAGTCAGCCCGCAACCGCTCACCGCCGACGCCTTCGCCCCCTTCGGCGACCTCATCGAGGCGTCGGACGACGCCGAGCAGATCCCGATCAACTACGGCTACACCACCCGCTTCAACGACTTGGCCAAGATCGATGTCGCCGAGGACGGCGGCCAGGGCATCGTCAGCCTGTTCCGCGCCCTGCCGCTGGAGCCGACGGTGCTAAAGGTGTTCGAGCGCCACCCCTTGGGCAGCCAGGCCTTCATGCCGCTGCAGGGCCGCTCCTACCTGGTCGCGGTGGCGCCCGCGGGCGACTTCGATCCCGCCGCCGTCCAGGTCTTCCTCGCCGGCCCCGACCAGGGAGTGAACTACCGCAAGGGCGTCTGGCACCATTTCCTGCTCGCGCTGCACGCCCAGAGCGACTTCCTGGTCATCGACCGCGCCGGCCCCGGCGAGAACCTGGACGAGGTCCATCTGGACCCCGCCGACCAGATCCTCGTCAGTTCATGACCCGCAACGCCTACCGCGCCGCCCTGCTGCACATGCTGGAGGATCCGTCCCGCGCGCCGGCGGAAAACGCGGTCGCCTATCATGAGGACGGGTTGCTGGTGGTGGAGGACGGCTGCGTCGCCGCCTTCGGCGCCTATGACGCCATCGCCCCGACCCTGCCCCCAAGCGCCCCCGTCACCACCCTGCCCGGCCGCCTGATCACCCCCGGGTTCGTCGACGCCCACACCCATTACCCCCAGACCGACGTCATGGCCGCCTGGGGTTCTCAGCTTCTGGACTGGCTGAACAACCACACCTTCCCAGCCGAACTGGCCTTCGCCGACCGCGCCCACGCCGACCAGGCGGCGGCCTTCTTCCTGGACCAGTTGCTGCGCAACGGCACTACCACCGCCCTGGTGTTCTGCACCGTGCACAAGACCTCGGTGGAGGCCCTGTTCGAGGCCGCGCTGGAGCGGAACATGCGCCTGATCGCCGGCAAGGTGCTGATGGACCGGGGCGCTCCGGCCGCCCTGCTCGATACCGTCGAGACCGGCCGCGCCGAGTCCGAGAGCCTGATCCGCGCCTGGCGAGGCCGGGGCCGCCTTGGCTACGCGGTGACCCCTCGCTTTGCGGTCACCTCCTCAGACGCCCAGCTGCGGATGGCCGGTGACCTCGCCGCAGCCCATCCCGACGTGCTGATCCACACTCACCTGTCGGAGAACCTGGCCGAAATCGACAAGGTGGCTGAGCTCTTTCCCGGCGCGGCCGACTACCTGGACGTCTATGCCCGCCACGGCCTGGTCACCGACCGCTCGGTGTTCGCCCACTGCGTCCACGCCAGCGACGACAGCCTGCGCCGCATGGCCACCGCCGGCGCCTCGGCCGCCTTCTGCCCGTCCTCGAACCTGCTCTTGGGCAGCGGCCTGTTCAGCCTGCGCCAGGCCTGTCGTTGCGGCGTCAATGTGGCCCTGGGCACCGACGTGGGGGCGGGCTCCAGCTTCTCCCTGCCCCACATGATGGGTGAGGCCTACAAGGTCGGCCAGCTGACCGGCGAGGCGCTCGATCCCCTCCAGGCCTTCTACCTGGCCACCCTGGCCGGCGCCCGGGCGCTGAAGCTGGAGGGGAAGATCGGCAACCTCCTGCCGGGCAAGGAGGCCGACTTCCTGGTTCTCGACACGGCCGCCACCCCCCTGCTGGCGCGCCGCATGGCCGGCGCCAGGACGATTGGCGACAAGCTCTTCGCCCTCAGCCTGCTGGCCGACGACCGTGCCATCGAGCGCACCTATCTGGCCGGCCGCCTGGCGCATGAACGCGGCGGCGATGGCGCCCAGCTGACGTGACCGTTTCCAGCGCCCAGGCCGCCTGCGACGCGGCGATGGCCGGGGCCGCCAAGACCGCGGCCGGCCCCGCCAGGCCGACCCTGGTCCTGGCGACGACGATCCTGGCCTCCAGTCTGGCCTTCGTGGACGGGTCGGTGGTCAATGTCGGCCTGCCGGCCATCGGCCGCGACCTCCACGGCCATGCCGCCGACCTGCAATGGGTGATCAACGCCTACCTGCTGCCGCTGAGCGCCCTGCTGCTGCTGGGCGGCGCCTTGGGCGACCGCTATGGCCAGCGCCGGATCCTGATCATCGGCGTGACCCTGTTCGCAGCCGCCTCGGCCCTTTGCGGCGCCGCGCCCAGCCTTGCCTGGCTGCTGGCGGCGCGCGGGGCGCAGGGGGTGGGCGCGGCCCT
>DASVMY010000101.1:0-5967 GCA_036384135.1 Caulobacteraceae bacterium
GACGAATTCGTCCAGGCTGCTCATGGCCACGCCGCCAATAATAGCCAGGCCGGCGACGGTGGCGGCCTTCGAGCCCTGGGCGGCAAGGGCGACGGGCAAGGTGCAGTAGGCGGCGGTGTGGAAGAAGGTGAAGGCGGCCAAGGTGGTTTCCCACCGTCGGGTGGGCGCCCTCCGCCGCTCGATCCAGCCGCACAGACCGACGCCGAGCGCCACCACCGCCAGGTTGCCGCCCAGCCACAGGCCGGCGAAGCGCAGATCCATCAGATAGGCCGAGGCGGCGGCGGCCAGGAAGGTGAGGGGCAGGATGATCCGGCGGTCGCGGCGACGGTAGGCGAGGATGTCCGTCCAGTCCCGAGCGGGGCTGTCGGCAGACGGAGCCGGGCTCACTTGGGGCCTGCCAGAACGCTTCGCACCAACCAACGCCCTCTACCGGCGACCGCGCGGCATCGGTGGCGATCGGACGCACTATCGCGGCGCCGGCTTTCCATTGGGTTACTGTAGGTCAAGGTTGGGCATGGCCTCGGGCGGATGTGGCGTCAAAGGCTGGCGACCGCCCTGCCTGATTCCCTCGACCGGGCGTCGAACGCGGCGGCCTGGGTCTTGGCCAGGGCGAACTCGATGCCAAGGACAAGGTCTTCGGGCGTGATCGGCTTGGCGATGAGATGATCGGCGCCCGCGTCGGTCGCCTGGACGCGGTGTTCGCCCATGGCGTTGGCGGTCAACATGGCGATGGGCGTCGGCGGGACGCCGGCCACGCGTTCACGCCGTCGTATCTCGCGGGTGGCGGCAAGGCCGTCCATCACCGGCATCTGCATATCCATGAGGATCAGATCGAAGCGTTCGGGTTGGAAGATGTCCACCGCCTCGCGGCCATTGCTGACGACGGTAAGATCGACGCCGGCCGGCTCCAGGATCAGCTGCACCACGCGCTGGTTGGTGGGGTGGTCTTCCGCCAGCAGGATTCGAAGCCGCGCCATCGCGGCGGAGGCGTCGGCTTGCGGTTCGGCGCAAAGCGATCCGGCGGATCGCCGCTCATCGTAGTCGGCGAGCGTCATCGTCCGCGCCAGGGGAATCCGAACCACGAACGTCGTGCCGACGCCTGGCTCGGAGGTGGCGCTGATCTCACCCCCCATGAGTTCAACAAGGGTCTTGCAGATCGCGAGCCCCAGGCCGGTTCCGCCGTATTCGCGGGAGATCGAGCCGTCGGCCTGGGTGAAGCGCGTGAACAGCCGTCCGGCGGCCTCGGCGTCGAACCCGATCCCGGAGTCGACCACCTCGATTGTGAGCAGGCTTGGCGTCAGTAAGGCCGGCGCGCCGGCCAACTCTGGTTCAATCGAGCCGACCAGAATGCGCACCTCGCCCTGGGCGGTGAACTTGATGGCGTTCGAGGCGAGGTTCGAGATGATCTGGCGAAGCCGGATGGCGTCGCCGTCGAAGCTACCCCGGGCGGTGTCGCCATAGGTTACGCGGAATCCCACGCCCTTTTCGTCGGCGCGGGCCCGCATGAGTTCGGCCGCGGTCTCGATCTCGTCGTGCAGGTCGAAGGGAGCGACCAGCAGTTCGAACTGGCCCGCCTCCAACTTCGCCTGATCGAGAATGTCCGACAGCAGCCGATCAAGCGTCCGGCCCGATGACTGGATCAGCGCGACCATCTCGCGCTCCTCGCAGGACAGTCGCCTGCGCGCCAGGGCGCCAGCGGTGCCGATGACGCCGTTAAGCGGGGTACGGATCTCGTGGCTCATATTGGCCAGGAAGACGCCCTTGGCGTGGTTGGCGCTTTCGGCGACATCGCGAGCGGCTTCAAGCTGTTGTTCCAGCGCCTTGCGCGACGACAGGTCCATCATGGTGCCGACGATCCGCTGGGGCTGTCCGTCCGCCGCGCGTTCGACCAGCCGTCCGCGGGCCAGAACCCATTTGCTCGCGCCGTTCTTGCAGAGCATCCGATGCTCCGAGCTGGTGTGGGGCGTTTCTCCGCGAAAGTGGGCCGCGTAGTCGTCTTCCAGGGCCGGCAAGTCATCGGGATGGATGTGCTTGCGCCACTCGCGCATCGGCAAGGCCAGCTCACCGGGCGCGTAGCCCAGCATGGCCATCCAGGTGTCGCTCACGTCGGCCTCGCTGGTGAGCAGATTGAGTTCGAACAGCCCATCGCCGGAGGCCTCGATCGCCACGGCGAGCTTCCGCTCGACGTCCGACAGGGCGACCTGACGGTCGGCGAGGGTCTGCGCCAGGGCTTGACGGTCCAGCGCGTAGCCGCGCGCGGAAACCAGGCCCGACAGGATGAGCACGCTGATCACACCGGAGGTCAGGTGAAACCCAAAAGCCAGGAACGGGCCAACCAGCAGCACCGCGACGCCGGGGCCAAGGCACGCCGCCAGAAGCCGCCGGTCGGCGGCGAAATAGATGAAATTGCTCATGAAGGACCCGGCCAGCCAGGTCGTCGCGAGGGCGATGCCGACCGGCGATCCGCTGGCCAGGCCCATGAGCGCGATGGCGTAGAACAGGCAGGACCCGACCAAGTTCACGGCGGCGTAGGCGATGCTGGCGCGCTCGCGCGGCAGGCTCACGACCAGCCGATCGAAGCGCGGCCGAACCGCCAGCTCCCACAGGAAGATCAGGCCCAGCCACACCGCCGAAACCACCCACGAGTGGATTAGCAGCGAAATCACCGCATAGACGACAGCATAGACCAGCCGGTCGCGGGTGCTGAGCAACACCAGTTCGACGTTGGTCGCGATATCGAAGACACGCGCCGTGGCGGGCCTGGCGGTAGTCCGCTCTGCCATCGGCTTCATGAAAATCACCTCCCGCGCGCCGCCCTTCAAAGGTCTCGGCCGTGGGCCTGTTCCTGCCCACGGCCGCCATGTTTCCCGACAAATCCTAATGTTGAAGTCGGCAGACCGGAGTTCGGTCAATTTGTCGCTGCGACCACCTCCCGCACCAACTGCGCGACCGTGTCCATGTCCTCGTACGGGGTGTGGGCCATGCCCATCCGGACGATGACCAGCTTCCGGGACGGGATGATGATTGTGTACTGGCCCTGGCTGCCGCGGGCGAAGTAGCTGTCGGCGGGCATGCCGCCGCCGGTGCGCCTGCGCACGCCGGCGCCGTCGCCGCGGTTGGTCCAGAACCCGGCGCCGTAGCCGTAGGCCTCGCTGCCGGGCGTCAGGCGGGCCGAATAGTCAGTCCAGCCGGCCGGCAGGATGCGCTCGCCGCCGACGACACCGTCATCCAGGTAGAGCATGCCAAAGCGCGCCCAGTCGCGGGCCGAGGCCCACATGTGACTGGCGCCGATCGGCGTGCCGGCCGCGTCGAACTCCAGGGTGACCTTGGTCATGCCCAGCTTGTCGAACAGCTCGCGGTGGGCGAAGCGCAGCACCGAGGGGGCGTCGCCGCCGATCTGATCGCGGATGACGCGCGAGAGCAGCAGGATGTTGCCGTTGGTGTAGGTCCAGGCCGCTCCCGGCGGGCTCTTCAGGCGGGCGCGTTCGGCGTAGGCGGCCATGTCACCGGTGTCGAAGACCATGTGCGCGGTGGGATCGAAGGCGGTGAAGAAGTTCTGGGTCATGGACTGGCCGATATCCAGACCGCTGGCCATCCGTTCCAGGTTGTCCGGGCTGATGGCGTGACGGGGGTCCTTGGGGTCGGACCAGGCGGCGATGGGCGCCGGTCCCTGCATGCTGATCTTGCCCTCGCGGACTAGGATCCCCAGCAGGGCGTTGGTCACCGACTTGGTCATCGACCAGCCGAGTATGGGGGTGTCGACGCCGTAGCCGGGGGCATAGCGCTCGGCGATCACCTTGCCGTCGTGCACGACCACCACGGCCTTGGTGAAGCGATGCGGGCCGCTCCGGGTCTCGACGAAGGCGTGGTCGAGGGCGGCGGTGAGGGCCGGGTCCGTGGCGGTGACCAGGTCGGGCCCGGCGATGGGCGGCAGCAAGGCAGGGGCGGGCGGCGGCAGGGTGACGGCGACAGCGGCGGGATCGCCCTCGTGTTCGACCCGGCAGCCGAGGCCGGGGGTGAACACCGCGCGGCGTTTGGCCATGCCCGCCAGGTCGGCGGTGACGGTCCTGGCGGTAGTGTCGACATGATGGTGCGCCAGGCCGGCGGCAAAGGACAGGCTGGGCGCGAGGGCTTCGCGATAGTAGGTCTCCGGGTCCAGGCCGGAGGTGAAGGCGGCGGAACAGAGCTGGTGGCTGATGTAGCCGGACGAAACACCCGCAAGGTTGCCGACGCTGCCGCAGGCGGCGAGGGACGGGGCGGCGGCGGCGATCAGGGCGAGGGTCGCCAAGCGGCGAGGCATTGGGCGGCGGGACAGGATGGGCATGAGGCTCTCTTGAGGACGGCGCGGGATTTCCGCGGGGACCCTCAGCCCATGACGTCCCGCGCCGCCGCCCTCACGCCGAGTTTGAAATTCGGCTAGCCGATGCCGGAATGAAGGTTTCGGCCGCGACCGCCGCGGGTACCAGGGATTGCTGCCGATAGGCGGTGGGCGTGAGGCCGGTCTCGGCCTTGAAGGCGCGGTTGAAGGGGCCCAGGGAGCTGAAGCCGGCGTCGAGCGCGATGGTCAGGATCGGCACCTGGGCCTGGCTGCAATCGGCCAGGGCGGACTTGGCCTCGGCGATCCGGTAGCCGTTGAGGAAGGCGTTGAAGTTGCGGTGGCCGAGCCCCTGATTGATCAGCCGGCGCAGGCGGTACTCAGGCAGGCCCTGGCGCTGGGCCAGTCCGCCGATGGTTAGGCCGTCCTGGCGATAGAGGCGGTCGAAGCTCATGGCCCGCTCCAGGGCGGCGACCAGGGCCAGGTCGGCGCTGTCGAGCGCAGCGTCCTCAGCCTGTTCGCGCAGGAGTCCGGCGGAGGCTGGAACAGGGAACAGGGCGTTCCCGCCTGAAACCGCCAGCAGCGACCAGGCCACGGTTGCGGCTATGGCGGCCAGGCTGAGCGCCTGCAGGGTGTGGGCGGCCAGGGGGGCGGCGCTGGCGACGCCCAGGAGGTTGGCCGCGGTGTTGAGGGTGATATAGCCTGCGCAGGCGATAACGATGAACAGGCGCAGGCGCCGACGTCGCTCAACCAGGTCGGCCCGCCAGGAGGCCACGGTCTGGACGGCGGCCAGGATGGCGAACACCAGCGGCGACACGGTCAGGACGATCTCGACCGGGCGGACCAGGGGCGAGCGGCTGGGTTCCAGCACGAAGCCAAGCGTCAGGCCCAGGGCCGCGAAGGCCAGCCAGAGGGCCCCATGCCAGGCCTTGGGCGTGAAGCGGTCGTCGAACAGGCTGCGCGCGAACAGCCAGAAGACCAGGTTGTTGCCGACAGAGAGAGCCAGAACCGGCGCCGCCCACAGGCCCAGCGCCGCGTGGACCCCCGCGCAGGAACAGATGGCGTAGGCCGCTACCCCCAGGGCGAAGGCCGCGCCCAGCTTCCCGGCAACCACCCGGCCATGGTCGCGGGCCATCAGCGCCGCTACGACCGCCAGCAGCATGGCCACGCCGCCCCGCAGGAGCAGGTCCGCCTGGGAAAGGAACGCGTCGTTAGGCATGGACCGGAATTAGCATTCCCGGCGAAGTCAGGCCATCGGCGCCGTCCTTCGACCGGCATCAGCCGCCCGCAAGGCGGAACCTCCTCAGTTTTCGGGCTTTTCTTCGGCAGTGGCGGAACATTTCCGCCTTTTGCGGAGGGTGCGTCATGTCCATTCTTGCTTGGCTGGTTGTAGGCCTCGTAGCGGGCTTCATAGCCAGCAAGCTGATCAACAAACGCGGCGAAGGCCTGATCATGGACATCGTCCTGGGCGTCGTCGGCGCCTTTGTCGGCGGGTTCATCTTCAACTTCTTCGGCCACTCGGGGCCCACCGGCATCAACCTCTACAGCATCTTCGTCGCGGTGATCGGGGCGGTGGTGGTTTTTCTGGCCTATCACGCCGTCACCGGACGCCGGGCCTGATGAAGACCTGCTGCGATTTCAATATTTGACGA
>DASVMY010000102.1:0-3094 GCA_036384135.1 Caulobacteraceae bacterium
GAGGGCAGGGAGGAGCGCGGCGCTGGCCCGGCGCTGGCCACCCCAGTCCCCACCCCGGTCCCTGTGGGCGCGGACGCGTCCTGGGTCGCGATCGGGGCGATGGGGGCCAGGGTCAGGGCGCCCCCTGAGCTATTGGCCGACTGCTCTTCCGCCGGCGCCTTGGGCTGGGCCGCGGGCCGGTTGGCAGCCTTGGCGTTGTTGAAACTCAGCGCCTTGCCCAGCACCGTGGAGCGGGCCAGCAGGGCCTTGGCGTTGACGTCGCACTGGTCGGGCATGCCCCACGACATCCAGGCCCGTGCCAGCTCCCGCCGCGTGCGCGCTTCGGCCGGCCGCCAGATCGCCTGGCCGGCGCGGATCGCCTGGGCGCCCTGGGGCGAGATCACCTGTGGGCTGGCCTTCTCGGTCGCCTCGATGGCGTTGCCGAAGATCTTCAGCTCGTTGCGATAGGCGACGATATCGGACTGATAGGGCTCGTCCTCCTTCACCGGGCTGCCGAACATCCTGTCGATCGCCACCAGGTCCGGCTTCACCACCTCGTAGATCTCCAGGTACTCGGCCAGGGCGCCGTAGCACCAGCCGGTGAGCTGGTAAGGATCGGTGGGCGCGCCGGGGGGCAGGGGTTCGCCCTGAGACGCACCCGGCGCGGGGGCGCTGGTGGAGGCCATCAGGGTCAGGGCGAGGATAAGCGCAGGCGCCATACGGGCTTGGTCCTTATACGGTCTCTAAAGTCAGGCGGAGCCTCCGGCGTCTGGCGCGCCGAACCCGCCGCCGCCCGGCGTGGCGATCTCGATGACGTCCCCAGGCTGGACAGTCACCGAAAAACAGCCCGGCAATTCCTTTACCGCGCCATCTGCCCTGATCAACCGCTGGATTCCGGCAAGACCGGGGCGCCCGCCGGCAATTCCCTTCGGCTGCGTGTCGCGGCGGGTGGACAGCAGGGCCGCCTCCATGGGGGCGAGGAAACGGATGCGCCGCACCGCGCCCTCGCCGCCGGGGTTGGCCCCCGCGCCGCCGGAACCCCGCCGGATATGGAACGTCTCAACGCGCACCGGAAAGCGGCGTTCCAGGATTTCCGGGTCGGTCAGGCGCGAATTGGTCATGTGGCTGTGCACGGCGCCGGCGCCGGGGGCCTGGGCGGTGGCGCCCACCCCGCCGCACAGGGTTTCATAGTATTGCCTCTCTTCGTCGCCGAAGGTGAAGTTGTTCATCGAGCCCTGGGAATTGGCCATCACCCCCAGCGCCTCGTAGAGCGCGTCCACCACATGCTGACTGGTCTCCACATTGCCCGCCACAACCGCCGCCGGCGGGTGGGGGTTCAGCATCGAGCCGGCCGGCACGATCACATTCAGCGGGACCAGGCAGCCGCCGTTCAGCGGGATGTCGTCGTCCACCAGGGTGCGGAACACATACAGCGCCGCTGCGTCGACGATGGCGGCCGGGGCGTTGAAGTTCGAGGCCAGCTGGCCGCTGGTCCCGGTGAAGTCCAGGGTCGCGGCGCCCAAGTTCGCCCCCACCGTGATCGCCACGCGGATCTCGCCGCCGCCATCCATGGGCATGACGGCCGACCCGTCGCCGAGCGACCGCACCGCCCGGCGCACGCAGGCCTCGGCGTTGGCCTGGACGAAGCCCATGTAGCGCGCCACCGCCCGCGCCCCCCAGGCCCCGATCATCCCCATCACCGCCTCGGCCCCGGCCTGGCAGGCGGCCAGTTGGGCCTTCAGGTCGGCCAGGTTGCGGTCCGGCGCGCGGGCGGGCCAGCCGCCGGCGGTCAGGGCGGCGCGCATCTCCGCCTCCAGGAACCGCCCCTCCCGCATCAACGGCAGGGCGTCCAGCATCACCCCTTCCTCGTCGATGCTGTGGCTGAACGGCGGCATCGACCCTGGCTGGATGCCGCCCACGTCGGCGTGGTGCCCCCGCGCGGCGACGAAGAAGGCCGGTTCGTCGGTCTCGTTGGCGAAAACAGGCATGACCACGGTGATGTCCGGCAGGTGGGTGCCGCCGGCGTAGGGGTTGTTGAGCGCGAAAGCCTCGCCCCGCCTCAACACCGGATGGCGTGCGCGCACCGCCCGCACGCTGGCGCCCATGGACCCCAGGTGCACCGGCATGTGCGGGGCGTTGGCCACCAGCCCGCCGCCGGCGTCGAACAGGGCACAGGAGAAATCCAGCCGCTCCTTGATGTTCACCGAATGCGCCGTCCGCTCCAGCGCCGCCCCCATGGCCTCCGCCACCCCCATGAAGCGGCGGTTGAACAGCTCCAGGGTGATCGGGTCCGGCGCATCCGCCGCCAGGGGCGCGGTGGCCAGCGGGGTGGTCCGGATCAGCCGGATCAGGCCGCCCGCACCCGGCGACGCGCGCCATCCCTCAGCCAGCCAGATCTGGGTGTCGCCGCGCACGATCAGCCGTGGCCCCATGACAGGCGCGGTCAGGGCCTCGGCCTGGATGACGGCGCTCTCCTGTCCTTGTCCTCCCCCTGACACCGGTGGCGCCGACGTTTCGGGCGCCTCGTTATGCGCCGGCTCCTCCGCCTCAACCTCAACGCTGGCGATCAGCACCCTCCGCGCCGGCTCGATGAAGCCGAACAGCCGCTGGTGCGCCGCCTCGAACGCCGCGCGCGTCTCGTCCACCTCGCCAAACGGGCAGGGCAGGGTGGCGTCCGCCCCGTCGTAGCTCAGCATCAGCCGCCGCTGCACGCCGCCCGTCGCCGCCCCCTGCGCCTCCAGATCGTCCCGCGCCTCCCGCTCCAGCCGCTCAGCCACCGCTTCCGCCCGCGCCAGCCCGGCCGCACCCAGGGGCGCATCGAGGCCCGCCTGCCGTAACGCCCGCATCCGCGACTGCCCGATCCCCCAGGCCGACAGCAGGCTGGCGTAGCGCGGGCACAGCACCTCGCTGATCCCCAGCGCATCGGCCACCTGGCACGCCACCTGTCCTCCCGCCCCGCCGAACGCCACCAGGGCATGGTCGCGCGGATCGAACCCCCGCTCGGTGGAGATGCGCCGGATGGCGCCGGCGGTCTCCTCCACCGCCACCATCAGGAACCCCTCCGCCGCCGCCTCCGGCGAGGCCGCGCCCATGGCGGCGGCCAGGTCGGCCAGCC
>DASVMY010000103.1:0-2068 GCA_036384135.1 Caulobacteraceae bacterium
TTCGGCATAGGACGCCTCCACACCCGCATCGGCCCAGAAGGCCATCAGGCTTTCCATGGCCAGGAGGTGGGGCGCGCGGATGTCGGCGGTCATAACCCTTCTTAGCACCGCCCGCCGTGGGCGGGAGAGGCTTCAGGGGCGGAATATCCTTGACCGGCTGGGCGCTGGCTTCGAATAAGTCAGCAACTGGGGTTGGGACCTTGAGGAAGGGCGCTATGAGCGAAGACGTCGGAAGTGAAGCCGTGGAACGCGAAGCCATGGAGTACGACGTCGTCATCGTCGGCGGCGGCCCGGCTGGGCTCGCGGCGGCGATCCGCCTCAAGCAGATGGCCGAGGCGGCCGGCAGCGAGATTTCCGTCGCGCTGCTGGAGAAGGGCTCGGAAGTGGGGGCCCACATCCTGTCCGGCGCGGTGATCGACCCGATCGCGCTCAATGAGCTGATCCCCGACTGGCAGGCCAAGGGCGCCCCGCTGACCACCAAGGTTGCCAAGGACCGTTACAAGATGCTGGGCCCGCAGAGCGAGCTGGAGCTGCCGGCCTTCGCCATGCCGGCGCTGATGCACAACAACGGCAACTACATCGCCTCCCTGGCCAATGTCTGCCGCTGGCTGGCGGCGGAGGCGGAAGCCCTGGGCGTGGAAATCTATCCGGGCTTCGCGGCCTCGGACCTGGTCTGGCGCGAGGACGGCTCGGTGAAGGGCGTCGTCGTGGGCGTGGTGGGCGTCGGCAAGGACGGGGTCAAGAAGGCCGACTACCAGCCGGGCATGGAGCTGCACGGCAAATACGTCTTCATTGCCGAGGGCGTGCGAGGTTCCCTGGCCAAGATATTGATTTCGAAATTCAATCTCTCCGATGGCAAGGAACCGCAGAAGTTCGGCATCGGCCTCAAGGAGATCTGGCAGGTTCCCGACGCCAATTTCAGGAAGGGGCTGGTGGAGCACAGCTTTGGCTGGCCGCTGGACGACAAGACCGGCGGCGGCTCGTTCATGTATCACTTCGACGAGAACTACGTAGCCATCGGCTATGTGGTGCATCTGAACTACAAGAACCCCTGGCTGTCGCCCTTCGACGAGTTCCAGCGGTTCAAGCAGCATCCCTCGATCAAGCCTTATCTGGAGGGCGGCAAGCGCATCGCCTACGGCGCCCGCGCCATGACCGAGGGCGGCCTCCAGTCGATCCCCAGGCTGACCTTCCCGGGCGGCGTGCTGATCGGCTGCTCGGCCGGCTTCATGAACGTGCCGCGGATCAAGGGCAGCCACAACGCCATGAAGAGCGGCATGCTGGCGGCCGAGGCGGCGTTCGCGGCCGTTGGCGCCGGCCGCGAGGGCGACGAGCTGACCGCCTATCCGGAGGCCTTCGAGAAGTCCTGGATGGCCAAGGAGCTGAAGATCGTCCGCAACGCCAAGCCGCTGCTGACGCGGCTGGGCACCTTCTGGGGCGGCGTGGTGGGCATGTTCGAGATGCACCTGGCCAGCCTCACCGGCGGGTTCTCGTTCTTCGGCACCCTGAAACACGGCAAGCCGGACTACGCCTATCTGGACCTGGCCAAGGACCACACGCCGATCGTCTATCCAAAGCCCGACGGGGTGATCAGCTTCGACAAGCTCTCCAGCGTCTTCCTGTCGGCCACCAATCACGAGGAAGACCAGCCGGCGCACCTGAAGCTGAAAGACCCGTCGATCCCGATCTCGGTGAACCTGCCGCAATACGGCGAGCCCGCGCGGCTGTACTGCCCGGCGGGGGTCTATGAGGTGCTGTACGACGAGGCCGGGGCCAATCCGAAGTTCCAGATCAACGCCCAGAACTGTGTCCACTGTAAAACCTGCGACATCAAGGACCCATCACAGAACATCAACTGGACAACGCCCGAGGGGGGCGGGGGGCCGAACTATCCGAACATGTAGCGGTTGGCGCCTGGAGGTGGGCTATAACTCGTCAACCTCTAACCCTTAACCCTTATGTGACAAGCCGCGCCCTTGCCGGCGCCACATTTGAAGGCCAAGGGTGAACCCATGCCTACAGTTCGATCCTTGCTGACCGTTCGATCCCTGCTGGCCATGCTGCCGCT
>DASVMY010000104.1:0-5519 GCA_036384135.1 Caulobacteraceae bacterium
CGGCTGTGCCGTCGCTTCATCCGCTTGAGGATCATGTCGTCGCCGGACTGCAGCGACAGGTGCAGGTACGGCATCAGGCGGGGTTCCTCCGCCAGGCAGCGCATCAGGTCGGCGTCGATCTCCGCCGCGTCGATGGACGACAGCCGCAGGCGCGGCAGGCCCGGAACCAGCTTCAGGATCCGCGCCACCAGCTGGCCCAGGGTCGGCTGGCCGGGCAGGTCCGCCCCCCAGCTGGTCAGGTCGACGCCGGTGAGCACCACCTCGTTGTAGCCCGCCGCCGCCAGGGACCGGGTCTGCTCCACCACCGTCCCGGCCGGTACGGAGCGCGAATTCCCCCGGCCGTAGGGGATGATGCAGAAGGTGCAGCGGTGGTCGCAACCGTTCTGGACCTCGACATAGGCCCGCGCCCGCTCCTTTAGCCCGTCGATCAGGTGGCCGGCGGTCTCGCGCACCGACATGATGTCGTTGACCCGCACCCGCGCCGTGGTCTCCAGCAGGGCGCCGGGCGAGGCCTTGTCGGCATTGCCCAGCACCAGGTCCACCTCGGGCATGGCGGCGAAGGCGGCGGGATCGATCTGGGCGGCGCAGCCGGTGACGATCAGGCGCGCGCCGGGCCGCTCGCGCCGGGCCTTGCGGATCGCTTGGCGCGCCTGGCGCACCGCCTCGCCGGTAACGGCGCAGGTGTTGAACACCACCGCGTCGGTCAGGCCGTCGGCAGCCGCCTGCTGGCGGATGGCCTCGGACTCATAGGCGTTGAGGCGACAGCCGAAAGTGACGACGCTGACGCCGCTCTCCCCCACGCTGTCATCCCGGACGGCGCGCAGCGACGATCCGGGACCGCCGGAAACGCCGTCGCCCGCCGCGTTCGATCCACCGGCGCTTGCCGCGGTCCCGGATAAGCCGCTGGCGCGGCTTTCCGGGATGACAGGGGATAGGGAGGGCGGCGGGAAGGGAGAGTTCGCCGCGTCCAGGGCGTCAGCCACCGCCGGTCTCCGCCTTCAGGAAGGCCGCGAAGGCTTCCGCATAGTCAGGATGCCAGCGGCTGAGCGGCGGGCGGTTCTGGGTGATGTCCTGCATGGTCCAGGTCATGCGGGCGTTGTCCACCGCGCGGCTGACGTCGTTGTCGGGGCAGATGATGTAGAAGTCGCCCGACGCCATCCGCTCCAGCATGAAGCCGACCACCTGTTCGCCGGTCCACGCCGCCGGCGGCTTTTCGCCCGCGCCCGGCCGGGTCATGCCGGTGAAGGTGAAGCCGGGGACCAGGAGGTGGGCGCTGACTTGACAGCCCGGCGTGTTGCGCAGGGTGTGCTGCAATCCCTCGGTCAGGGCTTTGATGCCGGCCTTGGAGACGTTGTAGGCGGTGTCCCCCGGCGGCATGGTGATGCCTTGCTTGGAGCCGGTGTTGATGATCGCGGCGGGCTTGCCCTGGTCGATCATCGCCTGGGTGAAGGCCTGGACCGCGTTCAGGACGCCGAACAGGTTGGTCTCAAGCACCCGCCGCCAGTTGTCCGGCTTCTCGAACGCATGCCCACCGCCGCCAACGCCGGCGTTGTTCATCAGGACAGCGACGTCCGGATAGTGGTCCGCCACGGCCGACTGCAGGGACCAGACGGACTCTAGCGACGATACGTCCGTCGGCTGGGTCGTGGTCGTAACAGTAGGAAACTCCGCGCGGACTTCCGCGCCGGCGCTAGCCAGGGAGTCCTTGTCGCAATCGGCCATCCAGACATGCAAGCCCAGGCCCGCGAAGCGCTTCGCGGCGGCAAGACCAATGCCGCTGGCGGCGCCAGTGATGACCGCGACGCGGCCGGAGGTGATGGCGGGGTGCTGGATCATAACGCGCCCTTTGGCAGATTGCCGGTGAATTCCACCGCCACCGGCCCGGTCATCAACACATGGCCGTCGCTCTCGCGCCACTCGATGACCAGCTCGCCGCCGTCCAGCTCCAGGGTCGCCTTGCGGCCGGTGAGGCCGCGGCGTTGGGCGGCGACCAGGGCGGCGCAGGCGCCGGTGCCGCACGCCTTGGTCAGGCCCGCCCCGCGCTCCCAGACCTTCAGCCGGATGCGGTCGCGCGCCTTGATCTGGGCAAACCCGACGTTGGTCCGCTGCGGGAACAGCAGATGGTGCTCGATCATCGGCCCCACCTCGCGCACCGGCGCGGCCTCGGCGTCCGGCACGAAGAACACCACGTGCGGATTGCCCATGGAGACGCAGCCGGGGGTGTGCAGGATCGGATCGTCGATGGGCCCCACCTGCAGCTCGACACCGCGGGTGTCCATCTCTTCGGCGAGCGGGATGTCGCGCCAGTCCAGACCCGGCTCGCCCATGTCCACGGTCACCTGACCCCCGCCGGCGCGGGCGACGTTCAGCACCCCGGCGGCGGTCTCGATAGTGGCGGCGGAACCGCCGGTGGCCTCCAGCAGCAGCCAGCCCACGCAGCGGGCGGCGTTGCCGCAGGCGCTGACCTCGCCGCCGTCGGCGTTCCAGATACGCATGAAGGCGTCGGCCTTGGCCGAGGGCTCGATGGCGATCAACTGGTCGCAACCCACCCCGGTCGCACGGTCTGCGATCGCCTGCGCCTCGGTTTCCGAGGGGCGGAAGCGGACGCTGCGGGCCTCGACCACGACGAAGTCGTTGCCGAGCCCATTCATTTTCAGGAACGGACGGCTCATGGCGGCCATATAGGCGCAAACCGCCTGGGACGCACCTTCACAGCTTGCCGCGCGCCCTCGTCGCCCTATGGTCGCGTTTCCATCGCAGAGAGATGTCCAGTTCCCATGCGCCTTGCCGCCGTTGCCGCCATGATCGCGGCCGTCCTAGCGCCCGTTCCCCCGGCCTTCGCCCAGAGTGCTCCCTTGACCCCTCCTAAACCCGCCGCAGCCCTGCCAGCCGACCCATACATCTGGCTTGAGGAGATGGAGGGTCCCAAGGCCCTTGACTGGGTCAACAGGCAGAACGCCCGCTCCCTGGCGGTGCTCAAGGGCGATCCGCGCTTCGAACCCCTGCACCAGGACGCCCTGAAGATCGTCAACGCCACCGACCGGATCGCCTATCCCAGCCTGATCGGCCGCGGCGTCTACAACTTCTGGCAGGACCCGACCAATGTCCGCGGCCTGTGGCGGCGCACCACCGGCGCCGACTACGCCACCGCCGGGCCTAACTGGGAAACGGTGCTGGACATCGACGCCCTGTCCAAGGCCGAGAACGCCAACTGGGTCTGGAAGGGCGCCAACTGCCCGCCGCCGCACTACACCCGCTGCCTGGTGTCGCTGTCCAACGGCGGCGAAGACGCCAGCGAAGAGCGTGAGTTCGACCTGGTCAATAGGACCTTTGTCCCTGGCGGCTTCCACCTCAGCCACAGCAAGCAGAGCGCCGACTGGCTGGACGACGACACCCTGATCGTCACCCGCGACTGGGGGCCGGGCACCATGACCGAGTCCGGCTACGGCTTCGTGGTCAAGACCCTGAAGCGCGGCCAGGACCTGGCCCAGGCCGCCGAGGTGTTCCGCGGCCAGGCCTCCGACGTCGCCGTCGACCCCACCGTCCTGCACGACGCCAGCGGCCGCAAGGCGGTGATCATCGTCCGCGCCGTCAGTTTCTTCGAGACCGAGTATCGCCTGGTCACGCCCGGCGGGCTGGTCAAGCTGCCCCTGCCGCTGAAGGCCCAGATCCAGGGCCTGTTCGACGGCCAGCTGCTGGTCACCCTGAACCAGGACTGGGCCGTGGCCCCAGGCGAACCGACCCTGCCCCAGGGCTCGCTGATCGCGCTCAACCTTTCCGACCTGGAGGCCGGCCAGCCGCCTCGGGTGGACCTGCTGCTGCAGCCCTCCTCCCGCCAGTCCATCGAGCAGGTGGCGACGACCCGCGACCGGGTGGTGGTGGCGCTGTACGACAATGTCCGCGGCGGCCTGGTCACCTTCGCCCACAGCGGGGAGCTGTGGAGCCGTTCCACCCTGCCGGTGGCGCCCAACTCCTCGGTGGGGGTGGTCAGCGCCAGCGATCTGGACAACACCCTCTACTACAGCGTCGAGGGCTTCCTGGAGCCGTCGCGCCTGTCCCAGGCCGACGCGGCCACGGCCCAGGCCCAGGTGATCAAGACCCTGCCGGCCCGCTTCGACGCCTCACGTGACACCGTCGAGCAGTTCGAGGCCGCCTCCAGCGACGGGACCAGGATTCCCTATTTCGTGGTCCGTCCCAAGGACATGAAGCTGGACGGGTCCAACCCGACCCTGCTCTACGCCTACGGCGGCTTCCAGGCCTCCATGCTGCCGTCCTATTCGGCCAATATCGGCAAGCTGTGGCTGGAGAAGGGCGGTGTCTATGTGCTGGCCAATATCCGCGGCGGCGGCGAGTTCGGTCCCGCCTGGCACGAGGCGGGCCTGAAGACCCATCGCCAGCTGATCTACGACGATTTCGCCGCCGTCGGCCGCGACCTGGTCGCCCGCAAGATCACCTCGCCCCGGCGCCTGGGGATAGAGGGCGGCTCCAACGGCGGGCTGTTGATGGGGGTCGAGTTCAACCAGCACCCCGATCTTTGGCATGCGGTGGTCATCCAGGTGCCGCTACTGGACATGCTGCGCTTCGAACAGATCGGCGCCGGCGCCTCCTGGGTGGGCGAATATGGCTCGGTGACCAAGCCGGACGAGTTGGCCTTCCTGAAGAAGATCTCGCCCTACCACAACCTCAAGGCCGGGGTGGCCTATCCCGAACCCTTCTTCGTCACCTCCACCAAGGATGACCGCGTCACCCCGGTGCATGCGCGCAAGATGGCGGCGCTGATGGAGCAGATGCATCTGCCGTTCCTGTTCTTCGAGAACACCAACGGCGGCCACGCCGCCTCCGCCAACCTGCAGGAACGGGCCGAGCGGGTGGCGCTGGAGTTCACCTACCTGATGCGCAAGCTGGTGGACTGATGGACGCCGCAGGGGTTCTTGCCGCCTTCGACGCCCAGCTTCGCGCCGACCCACCGCCTGAGGCCGGGGTCGAGCGGGTGTGGGCAGATGGAGTGTTGCGCACCCTTGGAGCCTACAACTTCATCGGCTGGTGGACCCTCAGCGAGGCCCAGGCGCCGGCGGCGGCGGCGCGGGAGGCCGCCTACTTCCGCGGCCTGGGTCAGGAGGTGGAGTGGAAGGTGTTCAGCCACGACCGCCCCGCCGGCCTGGACGCCTGCCTGGAAGCGGCCGGTTTCGTGGCCGACCCGCCGGAAACCTTCCTGGTTCTCGACCAATCGCTGACCGTTCTGGACCAGGCCCCGCCGCCCGGGATCGAAGTCCGCCGGGTGACCGACCGCGACGGCGTCGCCGACCTGGCCGCCACCAACACCGCCGCTTTCGGTAAGGCGGAACCCTGGCGCATCGACGCCCTGACCCCGCGCCTGGATGACGGCTCCCTGGCCCTCTATGTCGCCTATGCCGACGGCGAGCCGGTCTCGTCGGGCCGGCTGGAGCTGGCGCCGGGCCGGGACTTCGCGGGCCTCTATGGCGGCGGCACCGATCCCGCGTATCGTGGCCGCGGCGCCT
>DASVMY010000105.1:0-9759 GCA_036384135.1 Caulobacteraceae bacterium
GCCCTGGCGCCCGGCGGGCGCTTGACCTTGTCGGGCAAGGCGGTGGCGGAGATGCGCGTACGCTTGGCGACGCCGGCCGGCGAGGCGGTGTTCGCGCCGGTGGACAGCCAGGGCCTGTGGCGGCTGGATATGAACGCCGCCGCCGCCCCGAGGATCTTCGGCCTGTCCATGGTCGACGCGGCCGGTCAGCGGACGGTGCAGGCCGAGGGCTATCTCGCGGTGCTGCCGGACGGCCGGGCGGCCCAGCTGCGTTCGGGTTCTGGCGCGTTGGTGTTCGCCGGCAAGTCCGGGCAGTTGGGCATATTGGCGGTGGACTATGACCGCCAAGGCGGGGCGGTGATTTCCGGCGTGTCGTCGCCCGGAGCGACCGTGAGCGTTCGCGTGGACGGGGTGCAGCGGGGCCAGGACGCAGCCGACTCGGACGGGCGTTTCGACGTGGCCCTGACCCAGCCGCTGACCCCTGGCGCTCACCAGATCGACGTCTCTGACGGGGAGCGCCAGGTCCACACGGTTGCGCCTGTCTCGCCAGCCCCCACCTTGACCACAGGTCCCTACCGGGCCGAGCGCGTGGCGCTGGGCTGGCGGATCGACTGGATGACCCCTGGAGGCGGCGTGCAAAGCACCATCATCGTGGACCGTTCGGAGCCGGTCGGTTGAGTTTCCATGGCATGAGCGGTCCGCCGGTCTCCGGTGCGGTGGCGCCGGCGAGCGCCAAGTTCAGTTTCTGGAGCTCGATGGCCGACCTTGTGCGGCTGGTGCTGCGGTCCAAGGCCAAGGGGCTGAAGACCCGGCTGGTCTTCGCCCTGGCCCTGGTGCTGCTGGGCAAGTGGACGGGGGTCAACGCGCCGATCTGGATCGGCCACGCCATCGACGCCCTGAAGGACAAGGGAACCGCGGTGACCGTGTTCGCCGTGTTCTCGGGCCTAGCGGTGGCCTGGGTGCTGCTGCGCTTCATCTCCAATGCCGCGCCGCTGATCCGGGACGCGATCTTCACTCCGGTCTCGCAGATGGCCCTGGCCCGCTCGGCCACCGAAACCTTCGGCCACTCGCTGTCGCTGTCGCTGAACTTCCACCAGGGCAAGCAGACCGGCGGTCTGGCGCGGATCATCGACCGGGGCGCCCGCTCCACCGACTTCCTGCTGCGCAGCGTGGTGTTCAACCTCGGCCCGACGGTGTTCGAGCTGATCATGGCCGCATGGGTGATGACCAGCCACTACAACTGGCGCCTGTCGGTGGTGGCGATTGCGACCATCGCCGTCTACACCGCCTTCACCTTCGGCATCTCCAACTGGCGGATTGAGCACCGCCGGGCGCTGAACGAGGCGGACAGCGAGGCGGCCGGCCTCGTGGTCGACGCCCTGATGAACTACGAGACGGTGAAGACCTTCGGGGCCGAGGGCCGCGTGGTCGATCGCTATTCGAAGGCGATGACCGACTACGCCGGGGCGGCGGTGAAGGCCAATACCTCGCTCCAGATGCTCAACGCCATCCAATCGGTGGTGCTGAGCCTGGGCCTGGGCGCGGTGACCCTGATCGCCGGCATGGAGGTGGTGCGTCACGAGATGACGCCCGGCGCCATCACCGCCTGCATCCTGATCCTGCAGGCGGTCTACCAGCCGCTGAACATGTTGGGCATGAACTACCGCGAGATTAGGCAGGCTTTCATCGACATGGAGCAGATGCTGGACCTGCGGGCCGTGGCGCCGGACATCACCGACGCCCCGGACGCCCGGCCCCTGCCTCCCGCGTCAGGGCAGGGCGCGGCGTTGGTGTTCAAGGACGTGAACTTCCAGCATACGGCGCGGTCGGTGGGCCTGACCGATATCAGCTTCATCACCCCGCCGGGCACGACCACAGCCCTGGTGGGCCCGTCAGGCTCGGGCAAGACCACGGTGGCGCGGCTGGCGCTGCGGCTGCTGGATCCGCAGGCGGGCCAGGTGATGATCGACGGCGTCGACCTGCGCCAGGCCAGCCAGGCCAGCTTGCGCAAGGCGGTGGCCCTGGTCCCCCAGGACGTGGCCCTGTTCAACGACACCCTTTACGCCAACATCGCCTTCGCCAACCCAGACGCAGGCGAGGCGGAAGTTTGGGCGGCGGCCGAAGCGGCGGAGCTGACGCCCTTCATTCAGGACCTGCCGCACCAGATGCAGACCAAGGTCGGCGAGCGGGGGCTGAAGCTGTCGGGCGGCGAGCGCCAACGGGTGGGTCTGGCGCGGGCCCTGCTGGCCAATCCCCGGCTGCTGATCCTGGACGAGGCCACCAGCGCGCTGGACGGGCGCACCGAGGCGGCGATCCAGGCCACCCTGCGCAAGGTGCGCACCGGCCGCACCACCCTGGTGGTGGCCCACCGGCTCAGCACCATCGCCGACGCCGACCAGATCCTGGTCATCCGGCGCGGCAAGGTGGTCGAGCGCGGCGACCACGCTGGCCTGCTGGCCAAGGGCGGGGAATACGCGGCTCTGTGGCGCCGTCAGACCCGGCAGGAGGCTACTCGGCCGCCTCCGGAAATGGCCGAGGCCGAGTAGGACCACGCTCGCCGTCCCGTGGGCGAGCCCTGCCCAGGTTGCCCAGCTTCAGGCCCACGAGGGAGTCGAAGGTACGGTGCAGCGACTTGGGGGCCGCCAGGGCGGCCGGCGTCAGGAATAGGGTCAGCACCGTCGAAAACGACAGGCCCCAGACAACGGTGGCCGACAGCTGCACCCACCACTCGGAACCGGGCGCCTTGTAGTCGAAACCGCCGTGGCGGAAATCGGGGTGGAACTGGAACATCATCGGCAGCAGCCCCACCACCGTCACCACCGTGGTCAGCATCACCGGCCGGAAGCGTTGGGTGGCGGCCCGCACAGCGGCGTCATCGGCGGCGTAGCCGCTGCGCCGCAGCTGATAGAAGGTGTCCACGAGCACGATGTTGTGGCCGACAACGACCCCGGCCAGGGCCACGATGCCCGTGCCCAGCATGATCACCGACAGGTAGTCGAAGGTGTGGAACAGATTCAGGTCCACGCCCAGCAGCACGCCGACGGTGGACAGCACCACCGCCGACAGGGTCACGACCACGCCGTAGAAGCTGTTGAACTGCCACAGCAGGATCATGAACATCAGGAACAGGGTCACGCTCATGGCGACCAGGAAGAAGATGCCGGCCTTCTGGCCCTCCTCGTCGGCGCCGCGGAATTTCCAGCGCACGGCGGAGTCGATGGGGGCCTTTTCCAGCCAGGGTTTCAGCTCGGCGATCTTGCGGTTGGGGGCGACGCCCTTGGTGTTGGCCTGAACCACCACCAGGCGCTGGCCGTCGCGGCGCTGCAGGGCGGTGACCTGCTGGACCGGCTCCATCTTGACGAAATAGCTGGCCGGCACCGGACCAGAGGGGGTGGTGATCTTCAGCTTCTCGAAGGCGCCGATATTGCGCGCGTCCGGCGGGAAGCGGACGCGGATGTCCAGTTCATCGGCGGCGTCGTCCGGCCGGAACTTGCCCACCAGGATGCCGTTGGTGACGAACTGAATGGCCTGGCCGACGGACAGGACATCGACGCCGTACCGCCCCGCCGCCACACGGTCGACGGCGAAGTTCCACTCGATGCCGGGCGAGGTGCGGGTATCCTCCAGGGCCACGATCTGCGGGTCCTGCGCCAGGTGGGCGCGGATCAGGTCGGCGGCCTTGTTGAGCGCGACAGTGTCCTCGCTCTGCAACTGGACCTGGACGTCCTTGCCCTGCGGCGGACCGCCCTGGGGCAGGCGTAGTTCGGTGAGCACGCCGGGAGTCTCGCCAAGGCGATTTCGGATGTCGGCGACGATGTCGTTGCCGGTGAGGTGGAGTTTCTTTTCGCCCTCGAAGTCGACGAACTCGAGGTTGATGCGGCCGATGGTGTCGTTGGGCGGGGCGTTGGGGCCGCCGCCGCCCAGCTTGCCGGCGCGAACATCAATGGCGCGCACGCCCTTGACTCCGATCAGCCTGGCTTCGACTTGCCGCACCAGGGCGTCGGAACCCTCCACCGACAGGTTGCCGCGCGCCTTGACGTAGATGGTGGCGTGGTCCGGGTCCTGCTTCAGGAAGAATTCGCTGTCGTGCTTCCGCATGCCGAAGGGCATGATGATGGCGGCGATCACAAGCAGGGCGCCCAGGGTGACCAGCAGCGGCCGGCGCCCGGCGGCGCTGATGACGCGGGCGTACCAGCCCATGAAGCCGGTCATCTGGGTCGGGTCGCCGTGCTCTGATTTCTCGATCTCCGCCAAGTGGGCCAGGTCGACACCCTGCTTGCGGCCCATGAGCGAGCCCAGGGCCGGGGTGAAGATCAGGGCCACGAAGATCGAAGCGCTCAAGGCGAAGAACAGGGTAAGCGGCAGGAAGCTCATGAACTTGCCCGGAATCGAGTTCCAGAACAGGAACGGCAGGAAGGCGCACAGGGTGGTGAGGGTGCCGTTGACCACCGGCCAGAACATCCGCTTGCCGGCCGCCGCGAAGGCCTGGGACCTGTCTAGGCCCTCGGCCATCTTCCGGTCGGCGTACTCCACCACGACGATGCCGCCATCGACCAATATCCCCACCGCCAGGACCAGGCCGAACATCACCATCTGGTTGAGGGTGATGTGCATCTGCTGCAGGCACAGGAAGGTGATCATGAAACAGGTGGGGATCGCGGCCCCGACCATGATCCCCTGCCGCACCCCCAGGGTGGCGATGACAATCAGCATGACCAGCAGGGTGGCCGTGATCAGGCCCGACTCCAGCATGGTCAGGGTGTGGGCGATGTATTCGCTGTCGTCGAAGGAATAGTCGGCATGGATGGTGCTGGGCCAGTGCTTACCCTCTTGGCCCACCGTCGAGCGGACCGAGGAAATGGTGTCCAGAAGGTTCGCGCCCGGCCGCTTGACCACATAGAGGGTGAAGGCCCGCTCGCCGTTATAGCGGCTGACCGAGGTGGGTTCCTTGAAGGTGCGGTGGACCTCGCCGATGTCGCCGATGGTGACAATCTTGTCGCCGTTCTTTTTGATCGGCAGCAGCAGGATGTCATCCGGCGACTGGATCACGCCTGGCAGCTTGACCGAGAAGGAGCCCTGTTTGGTCTGGACCGCGCCGGCGGGGACGAGCTGGTTGTTGCGTCCGATGACGCCGGACAGGTCGTTGGTGGTGACGTTGTAGGCCTCCATCCGCATCGGATCGATGGTGGCCTCCAAGACCTCCTCGCGGCCGCCGGAGATGTCGGCGCTGAGCACGCCTGGAAGGCCCAGAAGGCGGTCCTGAAGCGCCCGAGCGGTGGCGTAGAGGGTGCGTTCGGGCGCGGCGCCGGACAGGACGACCCCGATCACCGGATCGTTGCTGATGTTGTTCTCTTCGATATCCGGCGGCAGGGCGTCGGGGGGAAACTTGGATCGGGCCAGGTCCACCTTGGCGCGGACGTCCTCCAGCACCTTGTTCTTGTCGAAGTTGACCTCGAACTCCAGGGAGACGACAGCGACGCCCTGCCGGGCCTCGGCGTTCATTTCCTTTAGGCCCTGGATGGACTTCAGCTCGTGCTCCATGGGCCGCACGAGCAGGCGCTCGGCGTCCTCGGGGCTGACGCCGGGATAGGGCACCACCACGGTCACGAAGGGGATGGTGATGTCCGGCTGTGCTTCGCGGGGGATGGTGAAATAGGCGAACAGGCCGAACAGGCCCATGACGAAGGTCACCGCCAGGATGACCTTCCGCCGCTTGATGGCGCCATCGATGAGGCTGTCGATCATGGCTTAGGCACGCCCGCGGGCGCCGCTCCCGCGGACGCCACCCGGACCCTCTGGCCTTCGGACACATAGGACTGGCCCACGGTGATGATCCGCGCCTGGCCGTGCAGGCCGGCGATCCACAGGCCCTGTGGCGTCTCCTCAAGCACCGTCACTGGCGAGAAGGCCACGGTGTTGTCCGGCATGACATAGCGCACCCCCTGGCGGCCGGCGGCGTCCAGCACCAGGGCCGAGGTCGGCGCCATGTGGGCCGGGCCGACGCCGGCGGCGATGCGGATGTCGGCCGACAGGCCCGAGCGGACCTTGGACCCGGCGTTGGCGGCGGTGATTTCGACGCGGTAGGTGCGGGTGGTGGGGTCGGCGTCGCGGGCCACGAACCGGACCCGCCCGGTGATCGACTCGCCCGACACCAGCTTGGCGGTGGCGGTGGCGCCGACCTGGACCTTGCCTGCCTCGGTCTCGGGCAGGTCGCCGACCACCAGCAGAGGGTCCAGTTCGATCACCGAGCCGCAGGACTGGCCGGGTGAGAGGTAGGCGCCCACCTCGGCGTCGCGGTGGTCGAAGACGCCGGCGAAGGGCGCGCGGATGTTCACCTGGGCCAGGCCGACCTCGGCCTGGCGGACGGAGGCCTGGGCGGAGTCCAGGTTGGCCTGGTCGGTCAGCACCTGGGTGGTTGAGCGGAAGCCCTTGGCCGCCAGGTTGGCGGAAGCCTGCATCTGCAGTTGCCTGGACTTGTAGTTGGCCCTGGCCATGTCCAGCGACGCCTGGCGGGCGTCGACGGCCAGGCGGCACAGGACGGTTCCGCCGCGCACGAATGTACCCTGCAGGATCGGGGTCTGGGCCACGACGCCGGAGGTCTCCGACCGGACGCTGACCGTGCGGGTGGCCTCGGTGCGGCCGCGAAGGCTGACCTGATAGGGGTGCGCGGACTCCGCCGTCACCGTCACCTGAACCAGGGGCAGGGCGTTGCTGGCGGCCGGTGCGGCGACGGCCTCGGTGCTCTTGGCGCCATGACCCAGCAGCGGCCGCAGCACGACGTAGGCCACCACCAGCAGAAGGATGGCCGCAGCGACGACATAGGCAGACTTTACGCGCATGACAGCTCTTGGTGGTATGGGAGCTTTGGATCACGCCACGTCAACGCGCCGGTCCCGCCCCCGGGAATTTCGACGTCCAGGGTTGTGCGACCGGTTATTTCCAGCGGCAAATGAAAAGAAAGACAGGTTTCCCGTCCGCAACCTGATCAGCGGTAATTCTTGGCCTGACGGCGGGGGCGGCTTTGGGTAAAGGAGGGGCCCCGGAACGCGCCGGGCGGCCTGAAGGGAGAACCCGGCGATGCGCTATCTTCACACCATGGTTCGGGTGAAAGACCTCGATCAGGCTATCGATTTCTACTGCGCCAAGCTGGGCTTGGTGGAGGTCAGCCGCAACGAGAACCCGCATGGCAAGTTCACCCTGGTCTTCCTTTGCGCGCCCGAGGATGTCGAGGACGCCAAGGCCAATCGCGCCCCGATGGTGGAGCTGACCTACAACTGGGATACTGAGAACTACCAGGGCGGCCGCAACTTCGGCCACCTAGCCTATCAGGTGGACGACATCTACGCCCTGTGCCAGCGGCTGATGGATGGCGGAGTGACCATCAACCGGCCGCCGCGGGACGGGCACATGGCCTTCGTCCGCTCGCCCGACGGCATCTCCATCGAGTTGCTGCAAAAGGACGGGCGGCTGGAGCCGGCGGAACCCTGGACGTCGATGCCCAACGTCGGCGTCTGGTAGGCGAATCATCTCAGCGGCGTCGCCGACGGTCGGATGAAGAGTTCGACGGTTCCCGACGGCGAGGCCTGCGTCTGATAGCCCCTCAACCGCGCATAGGCCCGGAAGTCGTCGTCCACCGTGCGTCCGCCAGGTCCCTGCCGTGACTCCAGGCCTGTGACGATGGCGGCCGGCGGGGCGGCGTCAAGGACGGCGGCGAGGGTGCGCGGGCTGACGCCGTGCAGGGCGCGCTGCTCGTCGTCTGAGGTCAGATCCCCGGTTCGGTAGAAGAACGGGCCGGCGGCCAGGCGGGCGTCGAGGGGATAGCCGCTGTCCGCTGCGGCCTGCGGCGAAGGGGTGGCGATCTGGCCGCTGGCGCCGGCGGCCCTCAGCCGTTGGCCGATCCAATGGGCCTGGAGGGTGAGCCGGATCGGCGGTGGCGGCACGCCGTGCGCCAGACCCAGGGCGGCGTCCCCGGCGAGATAGGCGTACCGGCCCACGCCGATCATGGCGCCAACGGCGATGGCGGCGGCTAGGCCGCGCTGGAGGGCGAGGGGCACGGGCCGGGCCAGGCCCGTTTCGCCCAGGCCCCAGAGGATAAACAGGAACGGCAACAGGGGCAGGAAGTACTGGCGCTGGGTCGGCGCGGGGGCGAGAGCCGCGACCAGACCCGCCACGGCAAGGATCTCGATCAGTCGCCGCGACGACGCCGCCTTGGCGCCGTCGCGGATGCGCAGAACGGCAAGCGTAACGACCGCCGCCAGCACCTCCAGCGCAGGGCCGACCGCCAGTGCGAGAAGGGTGTCCGAAGCCTTGGCCAAGGGCGAGAGGCGGGCGGCCTGGCCGATGGCGGCGTACCAGATTTTGGGCGCGGTGGCGTGATAGATCAGGGTGTCGAACACGTAGGCGCCAGGTGTGGCCGCCAGCCCGATCAGGCATGGGGCGACGCCGACCAACGCCCCGGCGCAGAACCCCAGCAGGCCGTTCCAGGTTAGAAGGCGACGAAATGCGCCCACCAGGACGAACAGCCCCGCGCCGGCCAGGGGGATGGCATAGGAGATCTTGAAGCTCACCGCGGCTCCGAGGGCGAGGCCGGTCAACAGCCAGAGCGTCGTCCCGGCGCGGCCGCCGGGCTCGCCATCCTTCAGCGCTCCGAGCGCCGCCGCCAAGGCCAGAACCTCCGCCAGGGCCGGCAGGGCGTCGTTGCGGGCGACGCCGCATGCGAACTGGAAGATGTAGCAGGCGCCCATGAGGGCCGTGGCGGCGGCGGCCCGGCGGGTCGTGACCCCAAGGCTTTGCTGGATCAGGAACACCAGGGTCAGGACGCCGGCGCCGGCCAAGGCGTTGCTCAGGCGCAGGGCGATCAAGCTCCAACCCTGGGCCAGGGCGGCGATCGGCGCGGTCAGCAGGGGCTGCAACGGGGTCTGGAGATAGATGAAGTCGGCGTAGGGGCGCAGGCCTCGGGCCGTCAGGGCAGCGGCGGCGACGTACTGTCCTTCGTCGTGGTCAATCGGTAGGACGAAGGCCAGGCCGGTCATGGCGGCCACGGCGGCGAGAAGCACAAGACCGGCCGATCTGGCGGCCTGGCTCAAGTGACCGCCTGCAGAGCTTGGGCGATCTGGGTGTCCGAACGGCGCATCAGAAGCAGCGCGAGCAGGGCGACGACCGCGGGAATCAGGGCCAAAGGCGTCGGCAGGGCGGCGGCGGCCGTGGCCATGCCGATCAGGGCAGTGACGACGGCCTGGAACAAGGCTCCCAACCACGATCCCGCCCGGCGCCGGCGGAAGTCGGCGCGCTTGGCCGGCTTGTTGTACCAGGCGTTGATCAGGCTGCTGGCCACGGCCGAGGCGGCGCAGCCCGCCAGGGCGGCCAGGGCGACGACCGGGGCGATGACGATCAGGGCGATCAGGGGGAAGACAAGCAGGACGGCTACCGGTGTCAGGGCGGCGGCCAGCTTGGCGCGCATCAGGGTGGAGATCGGGGTCGGCGAGCAGGCCAGCAGTTCCGGCGCGTCCTCCGCCGAGACGGTCACCCACGACAGGCTGCCGCTGACCTGGCCGGTCATGAAGGTCAGGGCCGCGGCGCCGGCGGGCAGGGCGTAGGTCATGTGAGCGCCGGCGTTCCTGAGCATGATGAAGGCCAGGGGCAGCAGATACAGCACCCGCAGGAACACCTGGGAGAGCAGGGCCGCGTCCCGCCACAACAGGCGCAGCTCCTTGCGGAAGGTGGCGGCCATGGCGCCGGTCGCGAAGCTGGCCGCACTCCCGGACCGGCGGCGGGAGGCGC
>DASVMY010000106.1:0-33930 GCA_036384135.1 Caulobacteraceae bacterium
GGGAGCGGGACGGCCGGCGCTTCGCCGCCATCGCCGCCTCGGACCTGTTCGAGCCGGGGGACGTCATCCTGTCAGGACAAGAGACGATGTCGGCGCGGCTGGGCGAAAACGTCCCCGCCGGGCTCGACATCCGCGGCGGCCTGGCAGTCGATCCGCGCGTCCTACTGGCGGCCTGGCTGCCGGGGGTGCGGCGGGCCAGGGTGGGCGCGGTGGCGCCGGCCGAGGGCGGAGGCTGGGCGGTGCTGGGCGAGGACGGCTTGGCGCTGGCGCGGGCGGATGTCGTCTGCCTGGCGGCCGGGGTGGACTGCAACACGCTGCATCCAGGGCTGAACCTGCAGGCGGTGCGCGGCCAGGCCAGCTGGACGGACGATGAGACGATCGGGGGCGCCGCGGCCTTCGGCGGCTATGCCATTCCGACCCGCACGGGGGTCCTCTTCGGCGCCACCCACGACCGGGACGACACCGATACGGCCGTGCGGCAGGCAGACAATGAGCGCAACCTGGCCGTCCTCGCCAAGACCCTCCCCAAGCTGGCCGCCCGCCTGGAGGGCTCGCCCCTGGCCGCGCGGGCGTCGCTTAGGGCGACCACGCGGGACTACATGCCTATCGCCGGCGCCCTGGGCGGTGCGGAGCCGGGTCTGTTCGTGCTGTCGGGCCTGGGCTCGCGGGGCTTCACCCTGGCTCCGCTGCTGGCCGAACACATCGCGGCCCTGGCGCTGGATCGGCCCTCTCCCCTGCCCAAAACCCTGGCCCGGCTGGTCGATCCCCTGCGGTTTTCGGAGCGGGCCGGCGTTTAGGCAAAAAGCCCCGGCAGTGTATGATCCGCCCCGAGGGACAGGTCGCGTAAGAGAGAAGACCATGAACAAGAGCGGCATCCTCGCCCTGATCACATCGGCCGGGGCCGCGCTGGCCCTGTCCGGCCTGGCCATCCAGACACCGGCCATGGCCAAGCCCAAAAATGGCGACGCGTGTTTCTATGGCCGCATGGCCAACGGGTTCAGCGCGCCGAACGACCGCACTGTCTATGTGCGGGCCGGCGTCCGCGACGTCTATGAGCTGAAGCTGTTCGCCCCCTGCATCGACGTGGACTGGGCCCAGCACATCGCCCTGCGCTCGCGCAGCGGCGACTTCATCTGCGAAGGCAATAACGTCGACTACGAGGTGTTCAGCCCCTCGCCCATCGGCCGCCAGCGTTGCCAGGTGACATCGGTGCGCAAGCTGACCCCGGTGGAGGTCGCCGCCATGCCCAAGAAGGACCGGCCTTAGGGCTCACAACGAAAGAGGGCGCCGCTCCTCTCGGAACGGCGCCCCCCTCAAGCTTGGACGTTTCTCGTCGCCGAAAGTCCTAGAACTTCTTGTCGATGCCGACCTTCACGACACGCCCCAGAGCGCTGGCGGTGAATGGGTCGTAGTTCAAGTCGAGACGCGCGAACGGCGGATCCTGGTCGAGCAGGTTTGTCGCCGAGAGCGTGAACGTGGTGTTCCAGGGCAGGAGCGCCCGATAGGAAAGATCCACCGTCGCGAAATTGCCGATGTGCTTGCCGGCGGAGACGGTGACCGGATTCTTGTTCGAGTCGAAGAAGGCGCCGGTGGCGAAGACATCCGTGCGCTGATCGGTATAGCCCTCGATGTAGTGGACGGTGGCGCGCAGGTTGTGGATTCCGTGCGAGTATTCGAGGAAGACGCTGCCCTTCCACTGCGGCAGGGGATAGGCTGTGGTCTGATAGTTCAGGAAGCCCACCCCGTTGAACGGCGCCTGGACCAGGACGCCGGCCACGGACTGCGCGCCGGTGCTGTATTTATGGACCCAGGTGGCGTCGCCGCCGACCCTCACAGTGCCGCCCCAGACGTCTTCGATGCGGTAATCGACGCTGAAGTCGAGGCCGTCGGTCTTCACCCCGGCGCCGTTGATATAGTTGGTGTCGAGGCGCACGACGTTACCAATGCCGCATCCGCTCGAGGTGAAGCTGAACCGAGCCAGAAGGGCGGCGTCAGCCGGTGTCAGGCAGTTGTTGGGCACGCCGTACTGGGCCAGCAGCGCCGCCTTGACCGCCGGATCTGACGGGAACATCGCCGCTACCATGCCGGCCACCGGCTCGGTGACGATCGGCGCCTTGAAGTTGAAGTTCCAGTAGTCGAGCGTGGCGGTGAGGTGACCCATCTCAAGGATGGCCCCGACGTTGAAGGTGGTCGCCTTCTCGGGCTTGAGGTTGGGATTGCCGAAGATGCGAACGGCCCGGAAGGTGCCGCCGATGTTCTGCAGCGAGGTGACGTTGCCCGGATCGGTTTGGGTCGGCGGCGGGGCGCGGAAGGTGGTGCCCACCGAGCCGCGGAAGGCCAGGACCGGCAGGACCTGCCACTTGCCCCGAATCTGGGGATTGAAGGTCGAACCGACGCCGCCGCCGTAGTCCTCATAGCGGGCTGCGAGCTGGGCATTCAGGGTGTCGGTGATCGGCAGGCTGAGTTCTCCGAACACCGCCCAGACCTTGTTGGTGACATGCAGCGGCTTGGCGCCGCCCAGGAAGACGAACGGGCTGGTCGCGCCGGCCGGCGTGCTGAGGCAGCTGTTGTCGTGGAAATCGACGGAGTCGATGCACGGCGTCTGGGTGAGGTCCGCCAGCGGGTCGAGCACCAAGGTGTAGTAGTTCTCGCGGAACTGGCCGCCGGCCGCCCACCCGACGTCGCCGCCGGGCAGGTGGATGCCGAGCTTGCCGTTCAGCACGGCGTCGACGACCAGCACCTTGGTGGTCACGGTGTTGGAGAAGAACGGGAAGAACCAGTTGATCAGCGCCGGATTGTTGTTGTTGACCGCGCTGTTGTAGCCGGGATTGGTCTGGCCGGTGATCGGGTTGCCCGGAATGGCGTTGCCAAACGGGTTGTAGAACATGCAGGGGCCGACCCCCGGCGTGCCGCCGGTGAGCGGGCAGTCCGGCCCGCCAAGGCCACGAAGCGCTCGCTGGAACCGTTCGACGATGGTGTCCCGGCCGCCCTGCTCGCTTCGCTCGGTGCTGTAGGTGACCGCGACGTCGTAGTTGATGTTCGAGGTCACTTCGCCGTTGAGGCCGGCCGAGAGGCGCAACGCTTCATAGTGGCGGTCGCCGCGCGAGGAATCGAAGTTGAACAGGGGATTGCCACCGAGGCCAAAAGGCCGTGCGGCCACGAGCAGGGCGCCAAACGACAAGTCGGAACTCGGTACGCTGGCCGGATGGCCCGCGATATAGGCCGCGATGGTGGGATTGGCGGCTTGGAAGGCGATCAGGCCGGGGTTGTTGGCCGGGATGAAGTAGTTGCCGAATTTGCCGCCATCCTGGGCGGTGGGCACCTGCAGGAAGGCGTAGGAGGGCGAGGTGCGCCAATGGGGCACGTCGGTCTTGGCGTACAGCGCCTCCAGATGCAGGTTGTGCTTGTCGCTGAGCTTGAAGTTCACCTGACCGTAGACTTGGTAGTGGGATTCGTCTTCGACTAGGTTGTCATAGTTGGTGTACTGCCAGTAGCAGATCGGCGTGTTGCCCGAGAAACCGGCGAAGCCGCCGATGTTGCCGCAGTTGGGATCGCGGAAGCTCTCGCCGGTTGCCAGCACGGTCTTCAATGGAACGATGGTGCCCGGATTGCCCGCCGCCGAGTAGCCGCCCTGCGGGTTGGACAGATAGGGCAGGTGCGCCCAGTCACGGGCGATCACCCGCAATTCCGAACGATGCTGGTAGCCAAAGGTGACGAGGGCGTCGACGTCCTGGTTTTGCCAGCCGGCCACGAGGCCGGCGGTGTAGTCGCCGTTCGAGCCCCGGATATGGCTGTAGGAGCCGTTGATGTCGAAGCCGTGCTGGTTCTTTTTGGTGATGAAGTTCACCACGCCGCCGATGGCGTCGGAGCCGTAGGTAGCGGCGGCGCCGTCCTTCAGCACCTCGACACGCTGTATGGCGGCGGCGGGCAACATGTTCGTGTCGACGCCACCGCCGACGCCGCCGCGCGGATTCAACGTCAGACGGCGGCCGTTGAGCAGCACCAGCGTCCGCGCCGGGCCAAGGCCGCGCAGGTTGATGCTGCTCGTACCTTCCGAGCCCTGGGAGCGTGAGTCGAACTGGTTGGCGTCACCGAGCACGCCGCTGGAAGCCGGTAGGTTCTTGATCAGCTCCAGGGTCGAGGGCGAGCCCTGCTTGATCAGGTCTTCGGAGGTGATCACGTTGACCGGCAGGGCGGCGTCCTTCGGTGTGCCCTGGATATAGGATCCAGTGACGACGACCTCGGTGACTTCGGACGGCTGCGGCGTCGCGGCGCCGGTCGCCGCCGCCGTGGCGGCATAGGCGCTGGCGCTCCACCCGCCAACGGCGAGAGCGACGGTGGCGGCGGACGCGCCGCGGAAATATCGGTGCTTCATGAAATAACCTCCCTTTGGGCCGCCCTGGCTCTGTTGGCGTGGGTCAGCCGCGGAAGTGTGCCGTGGGGTGAAGCGGGGCGCCAAGCCTTTTCTTCAGGATTGCAACAATGCGCGTCGTGCGTGGCAGAAGCGTCTCAATCTGTCCCGGCTAGGCCGTTTACGTAATGATAATGAAATAGTTGAAGCTATTGAAACTCGGCGGGAGCCCCACGGGCGCGATGACGCGGCGGGCCGTGCAGGGCCCGACGAGGCGACCACCCGAAGGTGGATTTTTCCAGGTCATGGGAGGAAGGAATGGTGGACGCGGCTGGGATCGAACCAGCGACCCCCTCGATGTCAACGAAGGGGTCTGCGAGTAAGGTGTTGAATTTCGTCGCTTGGCGGGGAGGGACTCTCGGCGTTTCAGACGTCAGACCTGGACGCCTGCGACTCCCACACATCAACTTGCGCGCCCGCGCCGGCCGATAGGCAATGGAAATCGACCTCCGGGATTCCCCTCGCCAGTCGCCGCGCCTCACTCTTGGCCGTCTCTTCGTCGCGCGCCTCAAATAGCAGCGTTTCGGACGGTTGGCCCGCGCTGGCGCCCCCCGGCGTTCGTCGATAGGACTTGAGTTCAAACCAAGCCATCAGGCGTCCTCCAGTTCGCGCGCACCCATCACCTTCTTCGCGGCGCTAACAAGGAAGCCAGATCGGGTCAGCCCATGAGCTTCGGCAAAGGCGTCGATCTCGCGAAGAGCGTCTTCGGGCATGGTGATGTTGACCCGTAGCGTCTTGGCAGCCTGGGGCGCCAGCGTTACGAGAATCGCGACGCCGTCTCTGTTCTCTGGATCGGCCATGACGGCTTCCAGGGTTGAGGGTTCAGGAACGGCCTCTCCATCTTCGACGATACCGGCGACATGCAGAGCCAGGGCCTCAGCGGCGAAGGCGCGCGCTTCGTCCAAGGTCTGGCCGGCCGTCACGCAACCCGGAAGATCTGGAAACGACACGCCGTAGTCGCTGCCTGCGTCCTTATGAATCAGAGCGATGTAATGCTGCATGGCGGCTACCTAAGTCTGACACCGGACTGCTTCTCGATGGAGCGGAGCGTTCCGATGGGGATATCGCGGGAAGGATGAACGACCGTCACGCGACCGGGTTTCGTCGGGTGCCGGAATTGTTTGTGCGAGCCGACTTGGTTCACTTCCAACCATCCGTCGGCTTCAATCGCGCTGATCACATCCCGGCTGTTCACGTGTGTATAGTACACACTGATTGACGGGAGTCAAATTGAGTGTGTACTATACACACTCGGTCGATTGCCGCAGCGCCCCAGACGGCCATGCGGCTGTGAAAGGTCTCTATTCCCGAGAACATCCTGCGGGACCACCCGAAGGTGGATTTTTCCAGGTCATGGGAGGAAGGAATGGTGGACGCGGCTGGGATCGAACCAGCGACCCCCTCGATGTCAACGAGGTGCTCTCCCGCTGAGCTACGCATCCAGAACCGGGGAGGAGGCGGGGATATACCCGGCTGATCCGCCGGGCGCAAGGCTGACGAAAGCGCGCCCGCGCCGTCGGTCAGGCGGCCATCATCCGGTCCACCTCGGCGACGATCTCGCGCAGGTGGATGGGTTTGGACAGGACCTTGGCGCCGGCCGGGGCGCGGTCGCCGGCCGACAGCGCCACGGCGGCGAAGCCGGTGATGAACATGATGCGCAGACCCGGGTGCCGGGCGGCGGCCATGCGGGCCACCTCGATGCCGTCCATGCCGGGCATGACGATGTCGGTGAGCAGCAGGTCCCAGGTCTCGTCCAGCACCGCGGCGGCCTCGTCACCGTCGGCGCAGGCGGTGACCTCGTAGCCGGCGCGCTCCAGCGCGCGGCTGAGGAACCCGCGCAGGGAGTCGTCATCTTCGGCGAGCAGGATGCGGGGCATGGGTGGGGGGCACCATAGGCTTAGGAAGCGGACAGCATAGTCACCCAGACGTAAATCGCACGTGAACCACGCCTATCGACGCAGCCTAGCGCCGTACTTGGCAGGTCGGCCGGCATCTGCGGATTTGACCGCCGCCCCGCGATCTTGATTATGCGCAGGATGAATGTCCGGGACCCCATCGTTGCGGCCGCCAGCCAGGGCGACGACACCGCCCTGGACCAGTTGATCGCCGCCTTCGAGATCGAGACGCCGCGCCCGGACGCCGCCGCCACGCCGCTGATCTTCGCCTCGCCGCACTCCGGACGCATCTACCCGCCGCGGATGATGGCCGCCAGCCGCCTGGACAGGGCCGAGATCCGCCGCTCCGAAGACGCCTATGTGGACCAGCTGATCGCGGCGGCGCCCGCCTATGGCGCCAGCCTGATCCGGGCCTTGTTCGCGCGGGTCTATTTCGACGTCAACCGCGAGCCGTGGGAGCTGGACCCGGCGATGTTCGAGGACGAGCTGCCGGCCTATGCCCGAGGCCGCAGCGCCCGGGTGGCGGCGGGGCTGGGCGCCATCGCCAGGATCGTCTCCGAGGGCCAGGAAATCTATGAGCGCAAGCTGCGCTTCGACGAGGCGCGCGAGCGGGTGGAGGGGGTGCACCAGCCCTATCACGAGGCCCTGGCCGGGCTGATCGCCGTGGCCAAGGCGCGGCATGGGGTGGCCGTGCTGGTGGACTGGCACTCCATGCCCGCCGCCGCAGCGGCGCAGGCAGGCATGGGCGCGGGCTGCGACATGGTGCTGGGCGACCGCTTCGGCGCCGCCTGCGCCCCCGCGATCGCCCGGCAGGTGGAGCGGGAGCTGGAGGCCATGGGCTACAAGGTGGCGCGCAACGCCCCCTATGCCGGCGGCTACACCACCGAACACTACGGCCGCCCGGCGCGGCGGGTCCACGCCCTGCAGATCGAGGTCAACCGGGCCCTCTATGTGGATGAGGCGACCCTGGCGCCCACCGAGGGCTTCGCGCGGCTGAAGGCCGACTTCGAGCGGCTGTTCGCGGTGATGGCGGCGATGGAGTGGTCGGCGCTGTAGGGCGCGGCGAGGCGCGGCTCTCTTCCCCCGAACGAAGTGGTGGGGGACGTACCCGCGAAGCGGGGGATGGGGGCTCCAGCTTGACACGACAGCTGGCTCTCCGCTGGAGCCCCCATCGTCTCGTCGCCGCTGGCGCCGATCCACTTCCCCCAAAGAAGAGAGCCAAAAAAAGGCCGCGCCCCATTCCAGCGAGGAAAGAGGTGCGCGGCCAAAAAAAAGGCCGCGCACAGCGGCGCGGCCAGTTCATTAGGGAGGAAACGCCCAGGAAGGGCAGAGACGTCAGCGACGCCTCACAACTCCAATCTAGGGTGCGGCGCACAATGGATCAAGAGGGAAAAGCGTTTCAGCTGTGAAATTTCCATGGGAAAACTAAATTTCCTTTTAGATTCAATAATCCACCTTACCTAGCGCCCCGATATCCGGTATGCTGCGCCGCACCATAGCCTCATCCTGAGTAGGCCCTGCCGGACAAGCTTCGCCTTTTCAGGGTCTTAGCATGATCCCGGTACCATAGGCCGGGGGTGGCTTTACGCCCGGCGATCGCCTACAAGCCCCGGCCTCCAAGCCGCCCACAGCCTTTATAAAGAACCGTCCATGTCCTTGCGCAATATCGCCATCATCGCCCACGTCGATCATGGCAAGACCACCCTGGTGGACCAGATGCTGGCGCAGTCAGGGATTTTCCGCGCCAACGAGGCCCACGCCGAACGGGCGATGGATTCCAACGACCAGGAGCGCGAACGCGGGATCACCATCCTGGCCAAGGCCACCTCGGTGCTGTGGCATGGCGCCGCGGGCGAGACGCGGATCAACATCATCGACACCCCCGGCCACGCCGACTTCGGCGGCGAGGTGGAGCGGATCCTGGGCATGGTGGACGGCTGCCTGCTGCTGGTGGACGCCGAAGAGGGCGTCATGCCCCAGACCAAGTTCGTGCTGGGCAAGGCCCTGAAGCTGGGCCTGCGGCCGATCGTGGTGCTGAACAAGGTCGACCGGCCGCACGCCGATCCCGACCGGGTGCTGAACGACGCCTTCGACCTGTTCGCGGCCATGGGCGCCACGGACGAGCAGCTGGACTTCCCCCACCTCTACGCCAGCGGCAAGCAGGGCTGGGCGACGCTGGACATGGCCGACAAGTCCGAGACCCTGGCCCCGCTGTTCGACAAGATCGTCGAGCACACCCCCGCCCCCGCCGCCGAGGCGCGGTCCGAGGAATCGGCCACCATCCTGGCGGTGCTGATCGAGAGCGACCCCTTCCTGGGCCGGCTTCTGACCGGCCGGGTGGACAGCGGCCGGCTGGTCCCCGGCATGGCCATCCAGGCCCTGGCGCGCGACGGCACGATCGTCGAGAAGGGCCGCATCACCAAGCTGCTGGCCTTCCGCGGCCTCAAGCGCACCGCCATCGACGTGGCCGAGGCCGGCGACATCGTCGCGGTGGCGGGCCTGTCCAAGGCCACCGTGGCCGACACCCTGTGCGCGCTGGACGTCACCCAGCCGATCCCCGCCCAGCCCATCGACCCCCCGACCATCGCCATCACCGTGTCGGTGAATGACAGCCCCCTGGCGGGCCGCGACGGCGACAAGGTGCAGAGCCGCGTGATCCGCGCCCGCCTGCTGGCCGAGGCCGAGTCCAACGTGGCGGTGAAGATCGCCGAGACGGCCGAAAAGGACGCCTTCGAAGTGGCCGGCCGCGGCGAACTGCAGCTGGGCGTGCTGATCGAAAGCATGCGCCGCGAGGGCTTCGAAGTGTCGATCAGCCGCCCGCGGGTGGTCTACCAGGCCGATCCAGAAACCGGGCAGCGCCAGGAGCCCATCGAGGACGTGGTCATCGACGTGGACGAGGACTTCTCCGGCGTCGTCATCGAGAAGCTGTCGGCCCGCAAGGCAGAGCTGAAGGACATGGGATCCTCCGGCGCCGGCAAGACCAGGCTTTCCTTCCAGGCCCCCTCGCGCTCGCTGATCGGCTACCAGGGCGAGTTCCTCACCGACACCCGCGGCTCGGGCGTGCTCAACCGCGTGTTCAGCCACTATGAGCCCTACAAGGGCGCCATCGAGGGCCGACGCAACGGCGTGCTGGTCTCCAACTCCGATGGCGAGACGGCGGCCTACGCCCTGTGGAACCTGGAAGAGCGCGGCACCATGTTCGTGGGCGCCACCGAGAAGACCTACCAGGGCATGATCATCGGCGAGAACTCCCGTCCCGACGACCTGGACGTCAATCCGATGAAGGCCAAGCAGCTGACCAACGTCCGCGCCTCGGGCAAGGACGAGGCCATCCGCCTGACCCCGCCGCGCCGCCTGACCCTGGAACAGGCCATCGCCTACATCGACGACGACGAGCTGGTGGAAGTGACCCCCAAGGCCATCCGCCTGCGCAAGCGGGTGCTGAACCCCTCATTCCGCAAGAAGCGCGTTCGCGAAGACGCGTAGGTTTCAGCGTTCGCAGTACTGCTGGCATCCTACCCAGGTGGTTGCCGGCGGAACGACGATGAGTGAGACGTTCAAGGGGTCACGGGCGACAGCGGCGCTCCTGGCGGGACTCGCCTTGTCAATGAGCGCCATCGTAGTCTGGCTGATCGCCACTCAGGACATGTCGTCGTTCCAAGGCCGAACGCTAGTTCAAACCGCCGCGCCCGTCTTCATTGCCTCGACACTTGCCTCACTTGCGCAGGTGATGCGGCCTACAAGGCTGACCCTGGACGGCTCAGGCTTCACAGTCTCGCGCCTGTTCGGCCCGCCTAACGAAGTCCGCTGGGTGGACACCGAGCCTCTGTTTCTTTGGCAAACGAAAGACGCGGACTGGATTGCCCGCAGCGGAAACATGGTGGTGTTCAGATATCTTCCGGGCCGCCGTCCAGCGCAACACCGAGTCTCGAAGAAGGCCGAGCAAGCGGGCGGCGATGGGCATATACCTGACATATTCAATGTCGCGCCCGGCGTATTAGCCGAACGAATGAACCGCCTGCGCGCGGAAGCCATCGCCTTGGGAGGGTCGGCAACCGCTCGGTCCTAGAGCTTGAGCTCCATCCACACGTCCACCCGTTCGTAGTCCCCCGGCCGCCGCTTCTTGCCCGTCATCTCCTTGAAGCCGAAGCTGCGGTAGAGGCTGAGCGCGGGCGCAAGGGCGCTGTTGGTCTCGAGGTAAAGGCGCGTGCCGCCCTCGGCGATGGCGCGGTCGACGCAGGCCTGCATGAGCATGCGGCCCAGGCCCTTGCCCTTGTAGCCGTCCGCCACGGCCATCTTGGCCACCTCGAAGCCGCCGTCGTCCATGGCCTTGAGGGCCACGCAGCCGGCGATCTCGACATCGTCGCCCCGTCGCTCGCCGACGAACATCACCGCCCCGCCTGGCGCGATGATCTTGCCGAACGGATCGTCCAGAACTTCGACGTCCTGCTGCTCCAGGGCGAAGTGGCGGGTGATCCAGGCCTCGTTGAGGCTCTTGAAGGCGGGGGCCAAATCAGGGCGGAAGTCGATGATCTGCATGTCCGCCATGCTAAGGATTTCGACGCCATGGCCAACCCCGTCTACGCAGCCCTGCCCACCACCATCTTCGCCGTCATGTCGGGCCTGGCGCGCGAACATGAGGCGATAAACCTCGGCCAAGGCTTTCCCGACGTGTCCGGGCCGCTCGCCATCCGCCAAAAAGCGGCGGATGAGACGATAAATGGCGACAACCAGTACCCGCCGATGCCGGGCCTTCCGAGCTTGCGACAGGCGGTCGCTGCCCACTATTCGCGCACCCAGGGCGTGGATTTCGACTGGGCGCGGGAGATCACCGTCACCTCCGGCGCCACCGAAGCCCTGGCCTGCGCCTTCCTCAGCCTGATCGAGCCGGGCGACGAGGTGATCCTGTTCCAGCCCTTCTACGACAGCTACCTGCCCATGGTGCGGCGGGCGGGGGGCGTGCCGGTGATGGCGCGGCTGGAACCGCCGCACTGGCGGTTCGACCGGGCGATGCTGGAGGGCCTGTTCAGCCCGCTCACCAAGCTGGTGGTGCTGAACAATCCGCTGAACCCAACCGGCGTCGTCTATGGCGAAGGGGACCTGGCCCTGCTGGCCGAGTTCTGCGTGCGGCATGACGCCATCGCCCTCTGCGACGAGGTCTGGGAGCATGTGGTGTTCGACGGCGCCGTTCACCGCCCCCTGATCGCCTTCCCCGGCATGCGCGAGCGGACGGTGAAGATCGGCTCGGCGGGCAAGATGTTCGCCCTGACCGGCTGGAAGGTGGGCTTCCTGTGCGCCGCCCCGGCGCTCACCGAAGTGCTGGCCAAGGCGCACCAGTTCCTGACCTTCACCACCGCCCCCAGCCTGCAGTCCGCGGTCGCCTGGGGCTTGGCCAACAGCGACGACTGGTTCGCCGCCATGCCCGTTGACCTGGCCCGCTCCCGCGACCGCCTGTCGGAGGGATTGCGGCGCGAGGGGTTCGCGGTGCTGCCCAGCGCTGGCACCTATTTCCTGACCGTCGACCTGCCGGCCTCGGGCGTGTTCGAGGGCGATCTGGACTTCTGCTACCGCTCGGTGCGCGAAGCCGGCGTGGCGGCCATTCCGGTGTCGGCCTTCTATGAGCAGGCGCCGGTGACCAGCATCGTGCGGCTGTGCTTCTCCAAGCGCGATGAGGTGCTGGACGAGGGCGTGCGGCGGCTGGCCAAGGCGCGGGACCTGTCCATCCGGGCTCACAATTCCGGTTGATAACGCCCCGGCGTCACCCCGAACTGGCGCTTGAAGGCGGCGATGAAGGCGCTGACGCTGTCGTAGCCGCAGTCCAGGGCCGTGGTGGTCACCGGAGCGCCGGCGCTCAAGCACGCCACCGCCTGGATCAGGCGGGCCTTCTGGCGCCAGGCTTCCAGGCCCAAGCCGGTCTGGCTGGGGAACAGGCGCTGCAGGGTGCGCAGGCTGGCGCCGGCGTCCGTGGCCAGGCGGGCAAGGTCCGTGCGCGCGCCAGGCGACGCCTGGATGCGCTGGGCCAGGGCCAGGGCGCGGGGATCGCGCGGCAGGGGCAGCATCAGGTCCTGGGGCCGGGCCTCGGCCAGCAGGTCGATCAGCAGGCCGGCCAGGCGGGCGTGCTCGGCCCGGGCGGGGTCCAGCATGCCGATGGCCAGGATGTGCAGGATCAGCTCGCGCAGCAGCGGCGCCACCTCCAAGACGGCGGGCGTGGCCGGCAGGGCCTTGCCCAGGCTTGGAGCCAAGCCGGGGGCGATGTAGAGGGTGCGCATGGCCACGGCGCCGTGCATGGACAGGGCATGAGTCACCCCCGCCGGGGTCCAGATGGCGCGGGTGGCGGGCGACAGCCAGCTGGCGTCAGGCGTCGCCACCCGGATCACGCCGCTGAGGCCATAGACCAGCTGGCCCCAGGGATGGGTATGGGGCCGCTCCACCGCCCCATCGGCATAGGTGACAGCCAGGGAGCGGACGCAGAAGCCGTCGCCGCCATCGTCGCCTGGATCGCCGGCAGGGCTCAATCGAAGACACCCTGGTCGTACTGCATGGCGCCCACCAGGTTGCCCTCGGTGTCTTCGAAGAAGATCAGCTCGCCCACGCCCTCGATGCGATAGGGCGGCATGACGATCTTGCCGCCGCCGGCCTCGATGGCGGCGATGGTCGCCTTCAGATCCTCCACCCCCATGGTGACCTCGAAACCGCGCATGTGGGCGCCCGCCGTGATCTCACGGCGGCCCTGCAGCGCCCCCAGGAAGCCCTGGCCGGCGTTCTTGATCTGGTAGAAGCCCGGCGGCCCCCAGGGGTCGAAGGTCCAGCCGAATACACTCTCGTAGAAGCGCCGGGCGCGGGGAACCTCGTCGGCGTTGATGGCGAAGTGGCGAAGGGTGGCGGCCATGTTGCGGTCTCCTGCGCCCTCGAGGGAAGGGCACGGCCATGCTGCCCCGATCTCGCCTGTCGCGCTATCGGCATTCTGACAAAAACTGTCGCCCATACGCCGCCACAGACGCCCAGCCCGCAACATCAGCTAACAGATTAACAGTAGTTGTTAAGTTATTGTGACTTCATGAAAACATCTTAATTCGGCTACTGCCATTTTTGGAAGTAATCACGATATAAGGTTGGGCCAGATGAAGTTACTCGACGGGAGACGGACGATGAACAAGCGCTTCAAATTCGGCAGGATGCTGATGATCGCGGCCATGGCGGCAACCCCCGTGCTGGCCACCGCAGCCGGCGCACAGGCCGAGGACCTGCGCATCCGGGTCGGCGACCTGTCGCAGACCGGCGCCGCCAAGGCCTTCAATGAACGGCTGGATCACGCGGCGCGGCTGTTCTGCGCCGGCATGTCCCGCGCCGACCTGGCCCGCTCCGAGGCCTGCAAGGCGGCCATCCGCGAGGAAGCCCTCGCCCAACTCAGCGCCGCCCAACGCGCCCAACTGGACACGCCCCAGCGCGGGATGGCGATGGGCTACGGCTCCCACTAGGCTCCAAGGTCCGGCGGTTCGCCGCCCTCTGGATACGGTATGAACAAGAACGCCGCCCGGCGATAACCGGGCGGCGCTTTTACTGTTGCGTTACTCGAGAGCGCCGGGCTTAGACCGTCGCGCCGCCATCCACGACCATGGCTTGGCCGGTCATCCAGGATCCGGCCTTGGAGGCCAGGTACACCGCGGCGCCGGCGATGTCGTCCGGCTCGCCCAGGCGGCGCAGGGGGGTGGTGGCGCTGGAGCGCTTCTCGGCTTCCGGGGTGTCCCACAGGGCGCGGGCGAAGTCGGTCTTCACCAGGCCCGGCGCGATGCAGTTGACGCGGATATTGTCGGGCGACAGCTCGTGCGCCAGGTTCCGCGCCAGCTGGAAGTCTGCGGCTTTAGAGATGTTGTAGGCGCCGATGATGGCGTTGCCGCGCAGGCCGCCGATGGACGAGATGATGATGATGGCCCCGTCCCGGCGCTCCTTCATCTCCGGCGCCACCATCTGGATCAGCCAGTGATTGGAGATGATGTTGTTGTCGAGGATCTTGCGGAAGGCGTCGTCGCCAATGCCGCTCATGGGGCCGTAGTAGGGGTTCGAGGCGGCGTTGCAGACGCAGATGTCGACCTTGCCGAACGCCTTGCGGGTTTCGTCGACCAGGCGCTGCAAATCATCTTTCGAGGAAATGTTGGCGGGCACGGCGATGGCGGCGCCGGGGTGCTTGGCGTTGATCTCGGCGGCCACTTCCTCGCAGGGGCCGGCCTTGCGCGAGGAGATGGTCACCTTGGCGCCGTGTTCGGCCAGGCGCTGGGCAATCGCCTTGCCGATGCCGCGCGACGAGCCGGTGATGATGGCGACCTTGCCGGTCAGATCGAACAACTCCATGGCGCTCTCCCTTTAAACATCCGTTTGATTTGATCGCAGCTATAGGCGCGGACGCCGTGGCGTCAAGCCAGCGGCGGCGCGCTACAGTCGGGAGACGAAACGAATGGCCCAGCGAGGATCCGTGGACGTTGCCGCACCGATAGGCCGCGCCGGGCGCCGGCTCCTGCGCTCCCTAACGACATGGCCGGACCTGGCCGGCTGGGCCTTCTCCGGCGCCGTTGGAGCGGCGACCCTGGCGGGCATGGGCGCCATCGGATTTTCCGCCGGCTACTACGTCCTGCACCCAGCCTTGACCGCCGGCCTGCCGATGCGGCTGGTCGGCGTGCTGATCGCGCCAGGCCTGGGGGAGGAGGCGCCTTTTCGCGGCCTGCTGATCCCGGACCGAAGCGAGACCCGCAATCCCTGGCCAAGCCTGGCGGTGGTGACGGCGATGTTCACGGCCTGGCACGTCGTGGAAGTTTTCACCTTTCTGCCGGCGGCGCAGGCGGCGTTCCTGAGGCCGGACTTCCTGGCCTGCGCGGCGACCCTGGGCCTGGGCTGCGGGCTGGTGCGGTGGCGGACGGGATCGCTGTGGCCGGCGGTGGCGCTGCACTGGCTGGCCGTGACGATCTGGCAGACCTGGCTGGGCGGCTTCACCCTTTGACCGGGCCCGCCGTTTGGGGTCTCTTGCCGACGCGTAACAACCGCGGCGGAATTCCGCCGCAGCCGCCCTGAAATTTGCCCGGCCAAAGCGGCTGCACCCGGAGTTCTCTCATCGCATGAAGCGGCTGCCGCTGATCCTCGCCCTGTCGGCCGCCCCGGTCCTGGCTCTGGCGCAGGCGCCGCCGACGCACCCGCCAGGTGTCCCGCCACCGCCGCGCCCGCAGATGTTCCTCAGTCCCTCGGGGGAGCCGTTCCGGCTTGTCCCGGGCGCGGGCGAGCCCTTCAACGCCTGGTTCACCAGGGTCGACGCCAACCATGACGGCCGCATCGACCGGGCCGAGTTCCGCGCCGACGCCCAGGCCTTCTTCAAGCTCGTCGACGCCAGTGGCGACGACGTCATCGACGGCTTCGAGGTCAGCGCCTACGAGCACAAGATCGTCCCCGAACTGATCCGCGAGGTGGAGTTCCGCGTCTTCGGTCCTCCGGAGGGCAGCGAGCCGCCTGAAGAGGGCGGTGCTCACCGCGGCGGCCACGGCCCGGCCGGCGGCCGGCGGCCTGACCACCCGGACGGAGAGCGCCCGGACAACGGGTCTCGCGGCCACACGTCGCTGCTGGGCGAGCCGGAGCCCGTCAGCGGGGCCGACTCCAACATGGACGGCAAGGTCACCGCCGCCGAATGGCTGCAGAACGCCGACCGGCGTTTCGACCTGCTGGACGACCAGCATCTGGGCTACCTGACCCGCGAGGCCCTGTTCGCCAAGCTGCCCAAGCCGCCGGTCCCGAAGAAGAAGCGATAAGGCCGCCCAAGCAGCGACCTTGCGTCACCCTCCCATGGCGTCACGTTGAAACGATCCGTCGATGTGGCTATATGCGCCCCGCTCCAACCGGGTCCGGCTCAGACCGGACTGGTGCGGCGCGCAGGCGGCGAAAGGCGGCAGTCGATGCTTCTGACGATGTTGAAGGCCAAGCTCCACCGGGCCACCGTGACCCAGGCGGACATGGACTACGAAGGCTCGATCGCCATCGACCGCGACCTGCTGGACGCCTCGGACATCCTGGCCAACGAACAGGTGGACGTGCTGAACATCACCACCGGCGCGCGCTTCACCACCTACGCCATCGAGGCGCCGCGCGGCTCCAAGGTCATCGGCGTCAACGGCGCGGCGGCTCGCTTGGTCCAGCCTGGCGACAAGGTGATCATCGTCGCCTACTGCCAGCTGCCGGCCGAGGAAGCGCGCAACTACAATCCCAACGTCGTCCTGCTGGGCGAAGGCAACGCCGTCAAGAAGGCGGCCTGAGGCCGTGCGCCCGGCAGCGGCGCTGATGTTGGTTCTGGCGCTGGCGGCCTGCTCAAAGGCGCCCGGCGGCGCGGCAGGGTCAGCCGCCGGCGGGGTGAATATGACGGGGAGCGACAAGCTGCCCAGCGACGCCCTGGACGATGCGGTGGGCAAGGCGATCGGCGATCCCACCACCTGCCTGCTGATCGCCCGCGCCAGCGACCACAAGATGCTCTACCGCTATGGCGACGGCTTCAACTGCGCCCGCGGCCTGCCGGCCTGCGACCGGCCAGGCGTGCTCTCCGCCGAGGGCGCCCTGACCCTGGCGACCCCGGCCGGGCGCACCAAGAGCTGCGACTCCACCCCCTCGGGCGACCGCACCGTGGCCTGGGCGGAGGGCAAGGTGAAGAGCGCCCACGGCCGCGACCTAGTCTACTCCGCCATGATGGAAGGCCAGCGCACCCTGCCCGGCATCGAGATGGCCGCCCGCCTGGACGAGGTGTTCGCGAACGTGGGGCTGTAGCCCCACGCCCGGTCCGCTCGGCTCAGCCCAGCTCAGTGCGTCAGTTCGAACACGCCGGTGATATCCACCCGGACCTTCACCGTGCCGGTCTCCACCGGCGTCGGAGCGGCTTTGGCCGCAAAGCCAACGGCCATCATCGGCCGGGGCGGCTCGACCGAATAGCCGCCGCCTTCGTCCAGGTTCACCAGCCGGCTGATGCGGTAGCCGGTGGCGTTGGCGTAGAGGGAGGCCTTGTCCTGCAGGGCCTTCACCGCCGCGATCCGGGCGGTGTTCTCCGCCGCGACCGGGTTGGAGAGGCCAAAGCTGATCTGGCCGACGTTGGTGGCCCCGGCGGAGACGGTGGCGTCCACCACGCTCGCCAGTTTCGACAGGTCCTTCACCGTCACCGACAGCTGGTTGGAGGCCTGATAGCCGGTGAGCCTGGGCGGCTGGTTCTGCTCATAGACGTATTGCGGGCTCAGGCTGAGGTTGGCGGTCTGCAGATCGCGGTCGGCGATGCCCGCCTTCTTCAGGGCCGCGACCACCTTGCTCATCTGCGCGGCGTTGGCCTGCATGGCGGCGGCGGCGGTGGGGCCGGCGGTCTCGACGCCCAGGCTGATGGTCGCCATGTCCGGATCGGCCCTGGCCTCGCCATAGGCGCTGAGGTTGAGGGTGGTGGCGGCGAAGGCAGACGCCGCGGCGGGGTCCGCCCCCGGAACGGCTGAGAGGGCTGGGGATGCGCCGGCGGCCGAGGTCGTCAGAACGGCCACAAGGGCGGCGGTGCGCAACAGGGTCTTCATTTTGTTTGAACTCCATGACGGCCCGTGAGCCGGGTTCGCGTTCGTCGGCGCGACCCTCTCAGGGTGAACCTGAACGGGAGCTTTAAGCCGCGCAGCGACCATGCTAACCCGCGCCCACCCTCCCGGGGAGCGTGTTTGCCTTGGGGGCCCGTAGCTCAATGGTTAGAGCCGGCCGCTCATAACGGTCTGGTTGCTGGTTCGAGTCCAGCCGGGCCTACCAGTCCTCCTGAAATTCTACAATATCAAGAACTTATCGGGCACATTGTAGCACCTCTAGGAGAGCGCTTTGTAGCACGGCGCTCCGGATGTAGCCGGACGACTAATTCGTTCCAGTTGAGGTGGGGTCGTCGGTGACGACTGGTGACCTTCCCTCATGGTCTCAGGGTCGACGACTTACGCCTGAGCACGTTGCGGTTCCCGCCCCAACGGACGAAGATCGCAAGGCGCGCGGCCATTTCCCGTCTTTGGCTTCGCCGCCTAGGTTCGGCTGTTGTCGCGAGGCCGTCTCAATAGCGAGGGGACGAGAAAACACGAGAGAATCTGGCGCTGTTTGGCTTCGTCGTAGTCATCTCGGATGAAGAGCATCGCGTGCTGGTTTCGGATCCATTCCACGATCTCTTCATTGGTCATGTCGAAGACGAGCTGGCCGCGTTCGCGCGCCTTGTTCAGAACCGGCGACCACAGGTCAACCATCAACTGCTGGATCTCGGCCGAACCCTTGAAGGTGAAGACTTCGACCTGATGCTCCCCGCTCTGGGCGACGATCTCCTGGTACAGCCTATCCTTGGCGCCCACGGCCATGGAGCGCATCGAGCCTTCCACTAGAGCCTCCTCCAGGTCGTCGACTTCGGCGAAGTACGGTTTCAGCACCTCGCCCATCGCCTGGATCCGCTGGGTGGCGATGTACTCAAGCAGGGCGGCGCGGGCCTCGAACAGCCGGTAGACCGTCTGGCGCGACAGATTGGCCGCCTTGGCGACGTCGATCATCGACGTCCGGTGCACCCCGAACTGCTTGAAGCATTTCACCGCGGCGCGGGCCACGGCCTCCCTGGTCGCCGGTGGTTTGTCTTGCGCCATTGCGGCTCCCTGATCGCGCCTCTCCAGGCGGCGCACGCTTGAAGCCCCGGCACAACTGCCAGCTCCTGTGCCTTGTTACACCGATGCGCGCGCCAGTCCAAAGGACCCTGAGCGCGGCCACAGCTGCCTCGTATACAACTTGACACATGACGTTTTATGATTGATGTAACACGTAACATGCGACGCCTCGCCAGGGTGCGCGCCAATAAGAGATGGGGCGCCGGCCACACCGTCGGAGCTCCGGGGGAGACCGTTATGAACCACCGCAGACTGCTGCTCATGGGCGGAATCGCGTTCGCCGCGCCGGTCGTCCTCGCCAGCGCCGCCCAAGCTGCCGGCGCCGCGGCGGCTGTCCCCGTCTCGACGTCGGACGCCACCGTCGGCGAGGTGGTGGTCACCGCCTTCAAGCGCGAAGCCACGGCTCAGCACGTGCCCGCCTCGATCTCGGCGGTGTCCAGCGACACCCTGGCCCGCCAAGGCATCCAGGACGTGCGCGACCTGTCCAAGGTGATCCCGAACCTGAACTGGGGCGAACACTTCGGCACCACCCTGGTGACCATCCGCGGCGTCGGCTCCAACGTCGACTCCGGCATCACCGAGCCGACCATCGCCATGTATGTCGATGGCGTCTATCTGCCGCGTTCGGACATGGCCACGCTGCGGGCCGTGGACCTGGACCGCGTGGAGGTGCTGCGCGGACCTCAAGGCACGCTCTATGGCCGCAACGCCACCGGCGGGGCGATCAACTTCGTCGCCGCGGCGCCGTCGCGGACCTTCCAGGGCGAGGCCAGCGTGTCGGGCGGCAGCCGGGGCGCCTATGGCGTCAGCGGCTTCGTCTCAGGACCCATCGCGCCGGGCCTGTTCGTGCGACTCAGCGGCGGCCACGACCACGATGATGGCTATGTGCGGGTGGTAAACACTGGCCAGCACCTGAACGGCGTGAACGACAGCTACGGCCGCCTGGCGGTCCGCTACGAGCCCACCGCCGACGTCAGTGCGGACCTGTCGGTGCGCTACGACCGCAACACCGCCGCCAACGCCTATCAGCAGCTGTTCGAGCCCTCGCCGGTGGCGCCGCCCTCCGGCCAGACCACGACACCCAACCTGATCTACGGCGACGCTCCTTTCGGCGGCAAGACCGACCTGCTGGTGGTGGCTGGCGCCCTGAACTGGAAACTGTCGGACAACCTGAAGCTCCGCTCGGTCACCGGCTTCGTCGACCACCACAGCCATTTCGCCATCGACGACGACAGCACCATCACGCCGCTGGAATACACCGACGACTTCACCCGGCCCTCGCGCTCCTACAGTGAAGAACTGGACCTGTTCGGCGACTACGCCCGGTTCAAGTGGATCGCCGGCCTGTTCTATTTCCACGAAGACGCACGGGTCGTGCTGCCGGTGATCCTGGGGCCGTCGGGAGTCACCCCGCCCTCCCCCGGCCTGGCCCTGGGCGAATCCTCGAAGATCGACAACGTCGCCCTGTTCGGCGACCTGACCTGGTCGGTCACCGACCGGCTGCGTCTGGAGCTGGGCCTGCGCTACAATCACGAATCCAACAGCTACGACGAATTCTGGACCTTCACCGGCGCCCCTTCGACGTCGGGCCAGTTCAAGGTCGACCGCGGCAAGGTCCTGCCCAAGGTGGCGGTGCAGTACGACGTCGCCCCTGACGCCACCGCCTATGCCCAGTGGTCGCTGGGCTATAAGTCCGGCGGGTCGAACCTGCCCGGCGGCGGCGGCGACATCCTGCCGCTCTATCAGCCGGAGACCATCAGCGCCTGGGAAGCGGGCCTGAAGTCGCAGTTCCTGGACCGGCGGATCACCGCCAACTTCGCGGCCTTCTACTACCGCTATCGCGGCCTGCAGGTGACCACCGACGTGCCGCCGGCGGGGACCATCGTCCAGAACGCCAACGCCAACGTCTATGGCCTGGAAGCGGAGCTGCAGTGGCGGCCCACCGACCGGCTGACCTTCGACCTGGACCCGACCTACCTGCACGCCCGGTTCGACAGGTTCACCAGCTTCGACGCCACCTTCCTGACCACGGTGAACCTGGACGGCCAGCCCGTCGAGCGGGCGCCGGACTTCACCGTGAACTTCGGCGCGCGCTACCGCATCGACCTGGGCAACACCTTGTTTTCCAAGCTCTATCTGCAGGGGGGCGGGCTCTACAGCTCCACGGTGGTGCTGCGCTACTATAACGACGCCCCGGGCCAGTCGCAGCCGGGCTATGTGGTCGGCAACCTGTCGGCGACCCTGGCCAACGCCGGCGAGGATCTGAAGCTGACGGTGTTCATCAACAATATCTCCAACACCTATTATAAGCAGCAGATCACCAATTTTGGCCTGGGCAACATGGGCAACTACGGCCCGCCGCGCACCGTGGGCGCACGCCTGTCCAAGCGCTTCTAGAACGGCTCCCAACGCCGCACTTCAGGCCACGCTTCCGAATGGGAGTGTGGCCTTCCTTTTGGTTCATATCCGAAGTTTACATGTGTCAATATTTGTATCATGATCCTCGGCAAGAACGTCCAACGGACGCCACCGGAGGAAGCCAGCATGACCGCCTACGACACCATCATCCGCAACGGCCGCGTCGTGGACGGCGCGGGGGGAGCGGCGGTCTGGGCCGACGTCGGAATCCTTGACGGCCGCATCGCTACGGTGGGCAACCTAAGGGGCGCGCACGCCGTCGAGGAGATCGACGCCGCCGGTAAGGTCGTTGCCCCCGGGCACATCACCCAGCACTGCCACCACGACGCGACTATCTTCTGGGACCCCTACTGTTCGGATTCCGGCGAGCACGGCGTCACCACCATCCTCAACGCCAACTGCGGCTTCAGCGTCGCGCCGGTGCGCGCGGCGGACCGCGAGCGCACCATGCTGATGCTGTCGACCACCGAGCAGATCCCGGTGGCGCAGCAGCGCATCGCCATGCCCTGGGACTGGGAGACCTTCCCCGAATACCTGGCGCGGGTGGCGGCCCTGCCCAAGGGGGTCAATGTGATGACCTACCTGCCGCTCAATCCGCTGCTGATCTATGTGATGGGCGTCGACGCGGCCAAGACCCGCCGCCCGACCGCCGCCGAGATCGCCCAGATGCGCCGGCTGATCAACGAGGCCATGGACCTGGGCGCGGTGGGCATCTCCATGTCGGTGATGGGAGCCGGCGGCAACTCCCATCTCGACTTCGACGGCACGCCCATGCCCACCGACTCCATGCACGACGACGACGTGGTGGAGATCGCCCGCGCCGTGGCCGACCGGGGCGAGGGCATCATCCAGATGCTGTCGCTGATCGCCGTCTACGGCAACCGCGCCCTGACCGAGAAAGTGGCGCGGATGGCCAGGAACTCCGGCGCGCGGGTGCTGCACAACATCATCATGACCGGCGAGGGCATGGACCAGATGGTCAGCGATGAGATCGCCTGGGTGAACCGGGTCCGCGCCGAGGGCCTGGACCTGACGGTCGGGACCCTGCTGCACTGCGGCTGGGTCGAGGCGACCATCCTGGACCTGGACACCGCCGCCGGCCAGCTGGGCGGCGTGCGCGAGATCGTCGCCTGCCGGACCGAGGACGAGGCGCGGGCGCTGCTGGCCGATCCGGCGTTTGTGCGGCGGTTCTCGGATGAATATGCCCGGGTCGGGCCTAGCAACGGTTCCGGCGGCGTCGAACAGCAGACGGTGATCTCGGTGGGCGACCACCCCGAGCTGGCCCCCCTCGTGGGCCGCACCCTGGCCGACATCGCCGCGCAAACCGGCCAGACGGTGGTCGAGGCCCTGTGCGGCATCGCCGTGAAGTCGGACCTGAAGATGCAGATCAAGTCCGCGCCATTCTCGGCCATGGACGGCGCCCAGGCGGTGCGGATCCTGCGCAATCCCGGCATCGCCGCTGGGGTGTCGGACGCCGGCGCCCACACCAAGGCCTTCTCGTCGGGCAACTACGCCACCGAGCTCCTGATCCGCCTCGTGCGCGACCAGAAGCTGATGGCGGTCGAGGAGATGCACCATCAGCTCAGCCTCAAGGTCGCCCGCACCCTGCGGCTCGAGGACCGCGGCGCCCTGCTGCCGGGGTTCTGGGCCGACATCCTGATCTATGATCTGGACGCCCTCTATTTCGACCGGGGACAGATGGAGATCGTGCATGACATGCCCGGCGGCGACTGGCGCCGGCGGGTGCGTTCGGGCGGCTATGACCGCATCCTGGTCAACGGCGTGACCACCCACGTCGGCGGCAGGACCACAGGCGCGGTCCCCGGCCAGATGCCGCGGATCACGCGCAACCTGGGAACGGCGCTCGCCGTTGCAGCGGAATAGGGGCGGACGCACCGTGTCGCAGGTTCACGTCACGTCTCAATCCGCCTCCTCCGGGTCTAGTGTCGACGACGCCATCGTCTCGCCCGTCACCTACGCCGAGCCCTCACGCAGCGACGCCTTGTTCGCCGACCTGCGCGCGCATGAGCCGGTCCGGTGGACGCAGCCTCAGGGCTTTCGCCCGTTCTGGACCGTGACGCGCCACGCCGACATCCGGGCTATCGAGGGCGATCCGGAGCACTTCGCCAACGCCCCGCGCCTGGTGCTGCGGTCGATCGCCCTGGAGGATCAGGTCAAGGCCCTCACCGGCGGGCGCACCCTGCTGCTGCGCAACCTGGTCAACCTGGACGGCGGCGAGCACCGGGCGTTGCGGGTTCTGACCCAGGCCTGGTTCATGCCTCCGCGGTTGAAGGCGCTGGAGACGGACCTCAAGCGCCTGGCCGGCGACCACATGGACCTTCTGGCGGCCAGAGACGGCGCCGCCGACTTCGTCCAGGACGTCGCCTCCTGGTATCCGCTGCGGGTGATCATGAGCATCCTGGGTCTGCCGGCCGAGGACGAGCCCAAGATCCTGAAGCTGACCCAGCAAATCTTCGGTCCCGACGATCCGGACGTGAAGACCGACCCTTCGGTGAACGTGGTCACCACGGTGGACGAGTTCACCGCCTATTTCACCGCCCTGACGGCGGCCCGCCGCGCATCGCCCACCAACGACGTCGCCAGCCTGATCGCCAATGCCGTGATCGACGGCGTGCCGATCGGCGACCTGGAGGCCCTGTCCTACTACGTCCTGATCGCCACCGCCGGGCACGACACCACCGGCTCAACCATCGCCGGCGGCCTCCTGGCGCTGATCCAGCACCCCGCGCAGATGCGCCGCCTGCGGGACGATCCCGCCCTGCTGCCGCGCGCGGTCGATGAGATGGTGCGTTGGGTGACCCCGGTGAAGCACTTCTTTCGCACCGCGCTCGAGGACGCCGAGGTGGGCGGCCAGCGGGTGCGCAAGGGCGACAGCCTGCTGATGTGCTACGCCTCGGCCAACCGCGACGCCGAGGCGTTCGACGACCCCTTCGCCTTCGACGTGGCCCGCCCCCAAAGCCGCCACCTCGCCTTCGGCTACGGCCCGCACCTGTGCCTGGGCCAGCATCTGGCCAAGCTGGAGATTCGCCTGTTCTTCGAAGCCCTGCTGGCCAGGTTCGACGATTTCATCTTGGACGGTGACCCGGCCTGGGTCGCCTCCAACTTCGTCAGCGGGCTCAAGCGCCTGCCGATCCGCTACCGCGCCGTCTAGAGTTTCCAAAGGGCGTCCGCCGCCGCCCGGCTGGGGGAGCTCGCGCAGGGCCGGTTTGGCTAGGCGTCCGCCATGGCGGCGTTTTGGGCCGGCGCGCCCACCGGCGAATCTCGCCAGGTCAGGCCGTCGGCGTTGCACACCCAGCGGCCGACGCGGCGGTAGTCCTTGCCGTCGACGGTGACGCCGAAGGCCAGCAGCTCGATCACCGCGGCCTCGACATATTGATAGAAAGGCCCGGAGCGGCGGCGCGCGAAGTCCAGCAGCTCCCCCTGGGCCCAGGCGATGGCGTCCGCGTCGGTGGGCAGGCGCTTCTTCAGGGGCGACAGGCGGTTGTTGGGCAAGGCGTTGATCTTGCGCTTGGAAACGGCGTGGCGCAGTTCGACGCTGTAGGTCTTCACCGGGAGGCTCCCTGGCTGTCGGCCCGTACGGTGACGGCGGCCAACCTTGATCATGTTGCAATGCAACATAGGAGATCGACCCGGGTTGTGCAATGCCGCATAGGGGTCGCACAGGTCGTTTTGGCGATCGCGGCGGCGTGGTCTATACGGCGGCCATGGCCGAGAGCTTCAACACCGCCACCCTGGCGAGCGATCGTGCGGCGCGTTACGCCGAGCTCGCCGACGAGATCGCCTCGGTGCTGGAGGGCGAGCCGAACCTGACCGCGCGCATGGCCACGGTGGCCTCGATGCTGGCCTCCAGCTTCGAGCACTATTTCTGGACCGGCTTCTACCTGGTGGACCCGGCCAAGGGCGACGAGCTGGTGGTCGGGCCCTATCAGGGCACGCTGGGCTGCCTGAGGATCGCCTTCGGGCGCGGGGTGTGCGGCGCGGCGGCGGCGCAGCGGCGCACGCTGATCGTGCCGGACGTGGAGACCTTCCCCGGCCACATCGCCTGCGACAGCCGTTCGCGCAGCGAGATCGTCACGCCCGTATTCGGTCCGGACGGCGCCCTGCTGGCGGTGTTCGATGTGGACGCTGTCGAGCCGGACGCCTTCGACGCGCGCGACGCGGCCGGCATCGAGACGATCCTGCGCCAAGCCTTCAGCTGAGCGTCAAGTTTCAGTCCTGCCAGAGGTCGTGCACGACTTCCTTGCGGTTCAGCATCCGCACGGCGCGTTCCACCACACTCAGCAGGTTCGAGGCGCGGGCGTCGGAGTCATACGCCAAGGTGGCGCGGGACAGGCCCTCAAGGAGAAACCGCGCCAGGTCGCGGCTGGCCTGGAAGCGGTCGCCGGCGCCTGCCGTGGCCAGGGCGAGGAAGCCATCGCCGACCTGCGCCCGGTCGAAGGCCTCCTGAGCCTCGGTGATTCGCTCGCGCACCATGGCGTCCGTTCGGGCCACCGCCTGGAGCTCCGCAAAGGCGACGAACGGCGTCTCCGACAGCATCCGCCAGTAGGCCTCGATGGCGTGGCTGGTGGCGTCGCTGCCCGGCGGCGGCTCGTTCGCGGCGGTGTCGAGCATCTTCAGCCGCACCGCCTGGATGTGAGCGGCGACGGCCTCCACAAGGTCTTCGCGGTTGGGGAAGTGGTACAGCATGGCCCCGCGGGTGAGCTCCGCCGCGTCGGCGATCGCTGCGTTGGTCGCCGCGTGGTAGCCGACCTGCGCAAACAGCCGCATGGCCGCGTCGAGAATCCGCTCGCGGGTGCGCCGTGACTTGGGCGTGTCCTTACTGGGGCGGAAGGCGAGGGTCATGGTCATGCTTCAGATGGTGCTTTGATATCGCAACGCAACATCGGCGGCCATGGCACGTTGCGTCGCAGCGCAGGTTGATAGGCGGATTCACAAAACCGACAAGCAATCAGCTTAAGGGCCGGGCATATCTGGGGCCTGGAGTGCAGCCGCCATGGACGGTGAAGAGGCGGTCGTTTCGTATCGCAGCATCTTCATTTCCGACGTGCACCTGGGCACGCGGGGCTGCCAGGCGGAACTGCTGCTGGATTTCATCCGTCAGGTTGCCTGCGAGCGGCTGTATCTGGTGGGCGACATCGTCGACGGCTGGAAGCTGAAGAGCGGTTGGTTCTGGCCGCAATCCCATAATGACGTGGTCCAGAAGGTGCTGCGCCTGGCGCGCAAGGGCGTCGAGGTGATCTATGTGCCCGGCAACCATGACGACGGGGTGCGCGACTTCTGCGGCGTCCATTTCGGCGGGGTGGTGGTGGCCCGCGACATCGTGCACGAGGCCGCGGATGGCCGGCGCTATCTGGTCATGCACGGCGACGAGTTCGACGGGGTGGTGCAGTACGCCCCCTGGCTGGCGGTGCTGGGAGACTATGCCTACCGCGCCGTGCTGTCTCTGAACACGACCCTGAACCGCATCCGCCGGCGCCTGGGGTTCGGATACTGGAGTCTGTCGGCCTTCCTCAAGGTCAAGGTGAAGAACGCCCTGCAATTCATTGAGGACTTCGAGGCGGCGGTGGCCGACGAAGCCCGCCGGCGGGGTGTGGACGGCGTGATCTGTGGCCATATCCACAAGGCCGAGATGCGCGACATCGACGGCGTCATCTACATAAATGACGGCGATTGGGTGGAAAGCTGCACCGCCCTGGTGGAACATTTTGACGGCAGGATGGAAATCCTGCATTGGGCGAAGCAACGGTCTTGGTCCATGATCGATCGCACGCGTCGGGCGTCCGGCGCTGAGATCGAAATCCCGGAACCCTCGCTGGCTTGATGCGGATTCTTTTGGTTACGGACGCCTGGGAGCCCCAGGTCAACGGCGTCGTGCGCACCCTTACGCGCGTGGTCGCCGAACTGCGGGAGCTGGGCGACCAGGTCGAGGTGATCAGCCCCGACCAGTTTTCGACCTTCCCCATGCCCACCTATCCGGAGATCAAGCTGGCGGTGGGCGCCTATGAGAAGGTGCAGCAGCGCTTCAAATCCTTCGAGCCCGAGGCGATTCATATCGCCACCGAAGGCCCGCTTGGACTGGCCGCGCGGCGGATCTGCCTGGAATGGAAGCTGCCCTTCACCACCAGCTACCACACCCGGTTCCCCGAATACGTCTCGGCCCGGGCGCCGATCCCCCTGGCCGCGGGCTACGCCTATATGAAGTGGTTCCACAAGCCGTCCGGGCGGTTGATGGTAGCCACGCCGACCATGAAGGAAGAACTGGAGCGGCACGGCTTCCGCAACCTGTCGTTCTGGTCCAAGGGCGTCGACACGGTAATGTTCAACCCCGCCAAGCGGGGCCATCCGGACGTCTTCGAGGACCTGCCGCGGCCGATCTTCCTGAACGTCGGCCGCGTGGCGGTGGAGAAGAACATCGAGGCCTTTACCAGCCTCGACCTGCCCGGCACCAAGGTGGTGGTGGGCGACGGGCCGCAGCGCGAGGAGCTGATGGCCAAGCACCCCGAGGTGGTGTTCGCCGGCATGAAGCATGGCGACGAGCTGGCCGCCTATTTCGCCAACGCCGACGTCTTCGTCTTCCCCTCGCTCACCGACACCTTCGGCCTGGTGATGCTGGAGGCTATGGCGTCGGGCACGCCGGTGGCCGCCTTCTCCGCCCCCGGCCCCATCGACATCATCCCCAACTCCGGCGCCGGGGTGCTGGCCGACGGCCAGAGCGAGGGCCTGAAGGAAGCCTGCATAGACGCCCTCAAAGTCGACCGCGAACGCACCCGCGCCTACGCCAGCCAGTTCTCCTGGCGCGCCTGCGCCGAGGAGTTCCAACGCCTGCTGCAACCCTATCCCGAGCCGGAGAAGAGCCGGTTCTGGCGCCGGCTGCGGCGCCTGGCGCGCCTGCGGCGGCCGCGGCCGGTGGAACCGCAGTTTTAGGGTTTGGGGAGCGGTTAATTCGGCGACAGTTTACTCTTTAGCGAAGCTAAGAAAGTAAACTGTCGCCGAATTAACCACCGCACAGCCCTGGGAGCATCACGCCCTACAACAGCCGCCCCCGGATCACCTGCGACAACAGATCGATGCCCGACACCGCCACGGCGATGACGATGACGATCGCGCTGGTCTGGTCGTAGGCGTAGCTGTTGATGGAATCGAACATGGCCTGGCCGATACCGCCGGCGCCGATCAGGCCCAGCACCGTGGCCGAGCGGGCGCTCGATTCGAAGCGGTACAGGGCGTAGGAGGTCCAGAGCGGCGCCACCTGCGGGATCACCGCCCAGACGATCTCGTGCAGAGGGGTGGCGCCGGTGGCCCGCACACCTTCGACGGGGCCGCGCTCGATGGATTCCACCGCCTCGGCGAATAGCTTGCCCAACACCCCGCCGGTATTGACCGCGATGGCCATCACCCCCGCGAAGGGGCCCAGGCCCACGGCCGCGACGAAGATCGAGCCGACGACGAGGTCAGGGACCGCCCGCAGGCTGTCGAGGATCCGGCGCACGGGAAACTGGAGCCAGGCCGGCGCGACATTCTTGGCGCCGGCAAGGCCCATGGGAACCGCGACTAGGATCGCCAGGGCCGTGCCCCAGAGCGCCATCTGGATGGTCAGCCACATCTTGCCGACGTAGTCGCCGATCTGGCCGAAGTTCGGCCGCACGAACTCGGAGCCGAAACGGCGCATATTGTCAGAGCCCGCGAACAAGGCCCCGAACTTGCTCACCTCGGCGGACTGGAAGCTGAGAACGAGAATGGCGGCCAAGCCACCCCAGATCAGCCAGTCGAAGGCCTGGGCCCCCAGCGGCTTCTGAGGCGGCTTCAGGACCACGCTGGTTTCGGCTGCCGCCATCCTATTGCGCCGCCGCCGGGGTGCGGGTGCGGGCTTCCAGGGCCACCCGCTGGGCGGTGATGGCGTCGAGCGCCGTCTTGGCGGCGTCGATCTTGGTCTGGTCGCCGGTTTCCTTGGCCAGCAGCCAGTTCTGGGTGGCTTCCATCTCGCGCACGGGCAGCAAGTGGGTCTCGTCCGCCGGCTTGAAGCCGCCGATGTTGATCTTGGCCATGTTGGCGCGCTGCTGCACCGCTTCGGGCGTATTGCCCTGGCCGTAGGTCAGGAAGAACTGGCGCAGCTTTTCCTTGATCACCGGGTCGAGGTCGCGGCGGTAGATAATCGGGTCTTCCGGCAGGGTCGGCGATTCCCAGATCACCTTGACCTCCTGCGATTCCGGCTCACCCCGCTGGGCGTTGAGCAGCAGGGCGGTGGAGTTGTTGGTGGCCACGTCCAGCTGGCCGTTGGCGACGCTGAACAGGTTGCTCTGGTGGCTGCCGCTGCGAACGGTCTTGAAGCAGGTCTCCGGCTTGATGCCCTTGGGGGCGAACAGATAGGTGATCGGCGCCAGGGTGCCGGAGGTGGAGCGCACGTCGCCGATGCCGAAAGTCAGCTTCTTGTCGCACTTGAGCACCCGGTCGAGGGTAATGCCGCTCTTGGCGCCGACGATGATCACCGATTTGTAGCCGTCGGTCCCGGAGGGGTCGAAGGTGCGGGCGAACACCTCGCCGTTGGCGCGGCGCACGGCGTCCAGCCCCGGCAGGTTGGAGAACCAGCCCACCTCGGTCTGCTTGAACTGCATGGCCGTGACCAGGGTGGTGTAGTTGCTGGAGAAGTAGGGCTTCACCTTCAGCCCCGTCTGTTTCTCCATGTCGGCCAGGATCGGCTTCCAGTAGCCGCCCATGCTGGCGGCCGATTCGGTGGACAGGATTGAGAAGCGCACCTCGTTGGGTTCGCGAGTCTCCCCGGGGGGGCCGCCCTTGCCGCAGGCGGCCAGGGCCACGGCGCTCGTCAAGGCCAGGGCGACCAGGTTGCGGCGACAGATCATTGCGGCGCTCCTTCCCAGAAGACGTCTTCGAATTCCGGGCCGTAGATGTCTATGAGTCGGTCCTTGCCCAAGGTGGCGGGCGGACCGTCATAGACGATCTTGCCCTCCTTGAGGGCCACCACGCGGTCGCAGTAGCGCAGGGCGTAATCCACCTGGTGCAGGGTGACCAGAACGGTAAGACCGTCGGCCTTGTTCAGCTCACGGAGGATTTCCATGACCCGCCGAGCGGAAACGGGATCCAGGGAGGCGACCGGCTCGTCCGCCAGGATGATCTTGGCCTTCTGGACCAGGGCGCGGGCGATGGCGCCGCGCTGCTGCTGGCCGCCGGACAGGGTGTTGGCGCGCTGGCCGGCGTATTCGCCCACCCCGACGCGGGTCAGGGCCGCCATGGCCGACTGCCGCGTCTCCAAAGGCCAGCGGCCGAAGAGGCCACGCCAGAAGCCGATCCGGCCCAGCGAGCCCAGGGCGACGTTGGTATAGAGGTTCAGCCGGCCGACTAGGTTGAACTGCTGGAAGATGAAGCCCATGCGGATGCGCGCCTCGCGCACCTGGGGCGTCACCCGGCCCTTGGCCTGGATGCGGTTTTCGAAAGCCTCGATGACGCCGTCGCCTGCGTCGATGGTGACCAGGCCGGTGATCGAGCGCAGCAGGGTGGACTTGCCCGACCCCGACGGCCCGATCAGGGCGATCATCTCGCCGCGCCTGACATCCAGCGACACCCCGTCCAGGGCGCGCCGGGCGCCGTAGGTCTTGGCAATATCCCGCACGGAAAGGACGGCGGCGGACGTCATCGGCGGCGGGAATCCCCAAGCACAAACAGGTCAGGTCGCCCCGGGTTCTCGCCGGGCGACGCAACGGTTTCATGACACGCCTTGCGGGCGCCGGTCCAGCGGGGTTGGGGGTGGGGGTGGAGCGCGGCAGGGTGGTTTTCACCGCTCGGGGTGGTCCGCGCCCCAGGAGCGGTGGACACTGTCGAACTTCATTGTCGGCTGGCGAGGCCCCGCTTCGTCCTCTGTGCGTCCAGGGTTCGCGGGAGAAACACCATGACCGCCATCGATCAGGAGTTCACAGCCATCTTGCGGCAAAGCCCGAACAAGGGCGGGTGGACCTATGTGGTCTGGCCGGACTCGGTCTCGTTCTTCGCGACCCGGGGTCTGGTGAAGGTCAAGGGCGCCGTCGATGGCCACCCCTTGCAAAGCTCGTTCATGGCGCTGGGCGATGGAACGCACAAGCTTCCGATCAACGCCGCCCTGCGCGAGTTGATCGGAAAGAAGGTCGGCGACACGGTGGTCGTGCGGCTGACGGAGCGCTTGCGGTAGTGCGGGTCATCGTGCTCGCAAACTCAAGAACCGAGCCTGTTCGTGGGGAGGCGGGACGATGGGTGAGCATCGCTACACGGGAAGTTGCCAATGCGGGGCGGTGACGTTCGAGGCGGATGTTGACCTGGACGCTACCCGAACCTGCAACTGTTCCCGATGCCGGCGCCTGGCGGCCGTCTGGGGTTACACTAGCCTCGACAAGCTGCGGATACCCGCGGGTGAGGACCACCTGACCACCTACACCTTCAACCGCCACCAAGGTCGGCACATGTTCTGCCGGACCTGCGGCATAGAACCCTTCGCGATCGGCTCCATCGCCGTGATCAACGCCAACTGCCTGGATGGGGTCGATCCCCGGGCGCTGAAGCCCGAACATGCTGACGGCGGGGCGATGTAATCAGGGTTGTGGTGACAGCGGCTGTTCCCTCGCCCCCGACGCGAACCGCCGCACGCGCAATTGGCGCTTTACATCTGTGGACAACTTGCCTATTTCGCACGGCTCCGGCGGACCCCGATGTCCATCAGCGCTGCTAACGCCGGCCTGGGTTTAACAATCTGCAGGGGGTTACGTGAATTGCACACGTACCATACGCCCCTGGACCTGGTCCGCGAGCGGTCTCCGGAACGTCCTGTCGCACTCGTGCGACCGGGCGCCGTGGCCCTAGCGGCGCGCTGGTTCAGAGACAATTTCAAAGGCGACGTCCACTACGCGGTGAAGGCCAATCCTTCGCCCTGGGTCATCGAGACCCTGACGGACAATGGCGTCGTTTCGTTCGATGTGGCCTCGATCCCCGAGATCGAGCTCGTGCGGGCGCATGCGCCCCACGCGCGGCTGGCCTACATGCATCCGGTCAAGAGCCGGCGCGCCATCGGTGAGGCCTATTTCGAGCACGGGGTGCGGACCTTCGCCCTCGACAGCCACGAAGAGCTGGCCAAGATCATCGACGCCACGGGCCAGGCCAAGGACCTGAACCTGATCGTGCGCCTGGGCGTCGAAGCCACGGGCGCGCAATACTCCCTGGCCGGTAAGTTCGGCGTCAGCGCCTACGAAGCCCCGGCCCTGTTGCTGGCGGCCCGGCGCGCGACCCAGGACCTGATGGGGGTGTCGTTCCACGTCGGCAGCCAGTGCCTGCGGCCCTCGGCCTTCCAGGCGGCCATGTCCCAGGCCTCCCGCGCCCTGGTGCGCGCTGGGGTGTTCACCGATGTGGTGGATGTAGGCGGCGGCTTTCCGTCGATCTATCCGGGCATGGTTCCGCCGGACCTGGCGGAATACGCCGCCGCCATCGACCGCGGCTTCGCCGAGATGATGGTGCACGAAACCACGGAACTGTGGTGCGAGCCCGGCCGCGCCCTGGTGGCCGAGGGGACGTCCCTGCTGACCAAGGTGGAGCTGAAGAAAGGCGACGCCCTGTACCTGAACGACGGGGCTTACGGCGCCCTGTTCGACGCCGCCCATTCCAAGTGGCCGTTCCCGGTGAAGGCCATTCGGGGCGATGACGAGAAGGGCGGCGAGGTGTCCGGCGTACTGCGTCCGTTCAAGCTCTATGGCCCCACCTGCGACGCCATCGACGTCATGCCCGGCCCCTTCTGGTTGCCCGAAGACATCGACGAAGGCGACTTCGTGGAGATCGGCATGATCGGCGCCTATGGCGTGGCCATGGCGACCCGGTTCAACGGCTTCGGCGACATCGAGACGGTGGAGGTCCAGGACCCGCCCATGGCCTCGATGTATGGCCTGGCCCCGCGGTCGATCCCCGTGCCCAGGACCGACACTGCCGACATCGTGCGCTTCACCAAGGCGCGCGGCGGCAACAAGAAGCGCCGACGAAAGTAGCCCCTCGTTCGAGCCGATGCTCGTTCAGCTCCCGAAGCCCGGCGCTTCGGGAGCCCGTTGCTTTTCTCTCAACGCTCCGAGACTTTCCACACCATGGGACAAGACCTGATCATGCGGGCCGAGGAGGCTACGCTGAACGCCTGGCCCGCCCCCAGCCAGCTGCTGCTGGACGGCTGGGTGCTGCGCTTCGCCGGCGGCCACACCAAGCGCGCCAATTCCGTCAACCCGGTCCGCGCCGGGGTGCGCCGGGATCTCCGCGACAAGGTCCGGGCCTGTGACGCCCTGTTCGTGGCCAACGGCATAGAGCCGTGCTTCCGCCTGCCGCCCTTTGCCGAGGACGGCGTGGAGGCCGCCCTGGACGCCGAGGGCTATGGCCCGGCCGAGGATGTGACGCGGGTGATTTATCGCGCCCTGGACACGACGCCAGGCGACTGGGACGCCGAGTTGATCGAAGGTCCGCCTACAGACGAATGGCTGGACGCCAAAGACCGGCTGCAGGGCGACAGCGC
>DASVMY010000107.1:0-2842 GCA_036384135.1 Caulobacteraceae bacterium
GGCTGCGGCGTGGGACAGTGAGTTCCAGCGTGCCAAAGCGGCTGATCGGTCCCAGGGCCACGCCGGGATTGTCCGGCGCGAACAGGGTGCGGGCGGCGGCGAGCAGAGCCGGGCCGTCGATCGCGCGCCCAGTAAAGTCGATGACGATCAAGCCCCCCAACCCCTTGAGCCGCAGCACCCGCGCCGCCGCGGCCAACGCCGCGAGGTTGGCCAGCCGGGCGGCGCGCTTGGCCTCGTTCCCGGACCGGGCGCCCATGTCGACGTCCACGGCGGTGAGCGCCCGCGTCCGCTCCACGGCGATGCTGCCGCCCCCCGGCAACGGGAAGATCGTCTGCAGCGCCTCGTCCTGAGCCTCGTCGGCCGCGCGCCTGGCCCCCTCGCCCGTGGTCACCTGGACCTTGGGCGCGATGGCCTGAAGCTCCTCAGCCAGCGTCGGCGCCGCCTGCAGCAGGCGCGGGGCCCCTTCCGCCGGGCCGATCAGGCGCAGGGTGGCGCCCTTGTCCGCCCGCGCCTCGGTCCGCACCTCGACCTCCACGGCCTGGCCCTGGTTCAGCCGCTCCATCTCCGGGCGCAGGTTCAGCACCCCGTCCGGCCCCTGGCCCATGTCCAGGAACGCCAGGGCCTGGGCCCGCTCCACCTGACGCACCCGCGCCACCAGCCGCGCGCCCAGGGCCTGGGGGCCCAGGGTCTCGCCCCGGTCGATTAGTAGCCGCTCGGGCCGCCCGTCCAGGGTGACCACGCCCCGGGTCTCGCCGATGCCGATGTCGAGGAAGAGCCGCCGCTGGCTCATGAAGTCACGCTTTCGGCCGCCACGAAGCCCAGGCCGGTGAGCAGGTTCATGGTCTCATAGAGTGGCAGGCCGACCACGCCGGTGTAGGAGCCGCTCAGCGCCAGCACATAGGCCCCTGCCCGCCCCTGGATCTTGTAGCCCCCCGCCGCACCGCGCCACTCGCCGCCGGCGATCAGGGCCTCGATCTCCGCCACGGTCAGGCGCTTGAAGGTCACTCGGGTCTCCGACAGGCGCGAAGCCTCCCGCCCCCCCGGCGCGATCACCGCCACGCCGGTCAGAACCTTGTGGGCCCGGCCCGACATCAGCGACAGCATCCGGCGCGCCTCGCCCTCGTCCGCCGGCTTGCCCAGCATCCGCCGGCCGACGGCCACGATGGTGTCGGCGGCCAGGACATAGGCGTCCGGATGGCGTGCGGCCGCCGCCCGCGCCTTGCCCACCGCCAGCCGCAGGGCCGCGAGCCTGGGGGTCTCGTCCTTCAGGGGCGTCTCGTCGATGTCGGCCGGATCGATGGCGTGCGGCGTCACCCCGGCCTGGGCCAGCAGGTCGAGGCGGCGGGGGCTGGCGCTGGCCAGGACGAGGCGAGGGGCGGACTTGATCACGCCCTCCCCTTAGCGGCCGGCGGCGATCTTGTCTTTTATCTGATGAACCGCACCGCTTAGCCGGCGTGTTTCTACTTGCGCCGTAAGACTTTCCGTCAGTCGAACGTTGACTTTGCACCATGCGGCCGTATGTTCCGCGCGCCCGAGGTGGGGTTCCGAGCGCGCATGTTTCGCACTGGACGACCCCTCGCTCGTCGCCATTCAAGGCATGACAGACTTTTCAGACTTGGGCCTTAGCGCCCCGACTTTGCAAGCGGTCGCCGATACCGGCTACACCGTCGCCACGCCGATCCAGGCGGAGGCCATCCCCGTCGCCCTTTCCGGGCGCGACGTGCTGGGCATCGCCCAAACCGGCACCGGCAAGACCGCCGCCTTCACCCTGCCGATGATCGACCGCCTGGTGGCGGGCCGGTCCAAGGCGCGGATGCCGCGCTCGCTGGTGATCGCGCCCACGCGGGAGCTGGCCGACCAGGTCGCCCTCTCCTTCGACAAATATTCCAAGGGCCAGAAGCTGAGCTGGGCGTTGCTGATCGGCGGCGTCTCCTTCGGCGACCAGGAGATGAAGCTCGACCGTGGCGTCGATGTGCTCATCGCCACCCCCGGCCGCCTGCTGGACCACTTCGAACGCGGCAAGCTGTTGCTCACCGGCGTGCAGATCATGGTCGTCGACGAGGCCGACCGCATGCTGGACATGGGCTTCATTCCGGACCTGGAACGCATCTTCAAGATGACGCCGGCCAAGAAGCAGACCCTGTTCTTCTCGGCCACCATGCCGCCGGAAATCACCCGGCTGACCAAGCAGTTCCTCAACGATCCGGTGCGGATCGAGGCCTCGCGCCCCGCCCAGACCGCCGAGACCATCACCCAGCACATCGTGCGCATCCCCAGCGCCGATCCGGCCGCCAAGCGCACCGCGCTGCGCGCCCTGGTGGGAGCCGAGAACGTGCGCAACGGCATCGTCTTCTGCAATCGCAAATCGGAAGTCGACGTCGTCGCCAAGTCGTTGAAGGTGCACGGCTTCGACGCCGCGCCGATCCACGGCGACCTGGACCAGTCCACGCGGATGAAGACGCTGGAGTCGTTCCGCAAGGGCGAGCTGAAACTGCTCTGCGCCTCCGACGTCGCCGCCCGCGGCCTGGACATCCCGGACGTCAGCCACGTCTTCAACTACGACGTGCCGCACCACGCCGACGACTATGTCCACCGCATCGGCCGCACCGGCCGGGCCGGGCGTAAGGGCGATACCTATATGATCGTCACTCCGGCCGACTCGCGGAACCTGGACAAGGTGCTGAAGCTGATCGCCATGAAGCCCGAAGAGGTCACCCTCGATATTGACTGGTCGCAGGTGAAGGCGGACGGCAAGCGCAAGGAAGAACGCCGCGGCGGTGACCGCGCCGGCGGCGGCGGCCGGGATCGTGACCGCGACCGTGGCCGCAGCCGCGGCCGCCCG
>DASVMY010000108.1:0-5274 GCA_036384135.1 Caulobacteraceae bacterium
GGCGGCGACCGCAGGCGTGGCGGCCGAGGGCTTCTTGCCCATCAGCATCACGCCGGCGATGGCCGCGGCGGCCAGCACCACCACGGCGCCGATGATCAACGGCAGGGGCGAGCCCTTCTTGGCGGCGGGCGGCGGCGGCGCTGTGTCAGCCGACTTGGCCGCGGCGGAATAGAACGGCGCCTCGGACTCGGCGTGGACCTCGTCGAAGTCGGGGCCGTGTTCCGGGGCCGCGTACTCAGAGTGATCGTGTTCGGGCGCCTCGTGTTCCAGCGCCTCGTGTTCGAGGGCCTCGTGCTCCGGAGTCACGTGCTCCAGGGCCTCGTGTTCCAGGGCCTCGTGTTCCAGGGCCTCGTGTTCCGGCGCCTCCGCCACCGGCTCGGCGATGACCTCAGGCGCGGGCGCGGGGACTTCGACGGGCTCGGGTTCGACCAGCAGAGCCGGTGGCGGCGCTGGCTCCGCAGGCGGCGCGGACTTGGCGACAGGGGGGGCGACAGGGGGGGCGACGGGAGGGGCGAGAGGCGGCGTCGGCGCGGCCTCGGCGGGCGGGGCGTCGAGCGCGGTCAGGGGCGGGGCGTCGGGACCCAGGACGTTGGCGATCTGGGACGCCAGGGCGCCCATGGCCAGTTCCCAGTCAGCAAAAAAGTCGATCCATTGGCGGGTGGCGAACTCGTAGGCGAAGGCGTCGTTGGGCGCCACGTCCTCGATACGCAACGGCACCACGGTCAGCTTCTGCTGGCTGGCCAGCGCCAGCTCCTTGTTCATCTCCTCGGAATTGTTGGAGTTTGCCGTGAAGACCAGCAGCATGAGCTTGGCCTTGCGGATTGACCGTACAATGGCAATCTGGAAATTCTCGCCCGGCAGAATGTCCCGGCTGGAAATCCAGCACTTGAACCCGCGGCTCTCCAGCGCCTGGCAAAGCGTGCTGGCCACCTTGCGGTCCTGCGCCGCGAAGCTGATGAAGATATTGGCGCTCATGAAGATTAGACGCTCACCCGACCCGAAAACGGCGGCAGTTAAGCTAGAGCCGGGCCCTTGTTGCAAGCGGGAATTGGTTTTGAGGCCATTTGGGCATTGGCGAAGCTCGTTCAATGTGCCTATTGGCGTAACGGCGATCATCCGCCTTTGGCGCGATCGATGGCATTTTGTCCATGTTGTGAACCGATCCCGCGCGCCGAGCGACCAATCCACCGGCGTCGGCGGGCGTCGAGGGGAGTCGAAAGAGATGCACGGAGCGCGAACCGAAACGGGCGACGCGCGGCGGCTTGCCGTGGCTTCAGCCCCAACCTTGTTGCCGACCCTGGCCCCTATTTGGGCCTCGGCGCCCATCCTGGCCTTAACTTTGGCCTTGGCCGCCTGGCCGACGATGGCGCCGGCGGCGTCGGAGGCGATTCCGGACACCGCCTGGGCCGCCACCTGGACGGCCAGCCCCGAGCCGCCGCGCTCGCCGCCCACCGTCCTGACCAGTCAGACCATCCGCGAAGTAGCCCGTATCAGCCTGGGCGGCGGCCGGTTCCGGGTGCGGCTGACCAATGAATATGGCTCCAAGCCTGTCACCATCGGCTCGACCCACATTGCCCTGGCCGGCCCGGGCGCCTCGATCCAGCCGCAGAGCGACCGCCAGCTGACCTTCGCCGGCAAGGCCGAGGTCACCATCCCGGCGTTTTCCAGCGTGGTCAGCGATTCCACGGACATGCCCGTGCCGAACCTCAGCACCATGGCCGTGAGCCTTTACTTCCCTGGCGCCAGCGGCGAGGCCACCAGCCACTTCTTCGGCCTGCAGACCTCCTTTGTGGCCCCCGGCGCCCAGACCGGGGCGCGGGACCTGCCCGGCGCCGCGACCCTGACCGAGCGGCCCTTCGTGTCGGCCATCGAGGTGGGCGTGGCCAAGAAGACCAAGGTGATCGTGGCCCTGGGCGACTCCATCACCGATGGATTCGGCTCGCAGATGGGCGCCAATCACCGCTGGCCGGACCGCCTGGCCGAGCGGCTGGTGGTGCGCAAGGGCCCGACCTATTTCTCGGTGGTCAACGCGGCCATCAGCGGCAACCGGCTGCTGCACGACTTCATCGGTCCCAACGCCCTCTCGCGCCTGGACCGTGACGTGCTGGCCCAGTCGGGCGTCAGCCACCTGATCGTGCTGGAGGGGGTCAACGACTTCGGCTTCCCAGGCGCGCGCAAGCTGGCCGACGAGGATGTCACCGCCGACGAAGTGATCGCCGCCTACCGCCAGATCATTCTCCGCGCCCACGCCCACGGCATCAAGGTGATCGGCGCCACCCTGCCCCCCTTTGGGCCTATCCCTTCGCGGCCGGGGTTCTATTCCGACGCCGCGGCGGCCAAGCGGTTGGCGGTGAACAACTGGATCCGCACCGGCCACGGCTTCGACGCGGTGATCGACTTCGACGCCGTGCTCCGCGACCCGAAGAACCCGGCGCAGATGAACCCGGTCTACGACAGCGGCGATCACCTGAACCCCAATGACGCGGGCTATGAAGCCATGGCCGCCGCCATCGATCTGAAGATGTTCGATAATTAAGGTAGATTCACCGCCCGTGGAGCCCCTCCCCTCGCGGGGCTAGGGAATGCATATTTCTCGGTGTCCGCTGTTTGTGGCGTCTTGAGCGGTCCTTCTCCCCTTGCGGGAGAAGGTGGCTGCGAAGCAGACGGATGAGGGGTCGCGCCGGCGATGGCCGATTAATGTCAGCAGCTTAGCCCGACAGGTCTCGTCAACCCCTCATCCGACCCGCTGCGCGGGCCACCTTCTCCCGCAAGGGGAGAAGGGCGAGGAACAGCGATCTCATCCCCCGAAAAATACATTGATGTGCGGCTAGGCCGCTGGTGTGAACGACTTCAGGACGCAGCGCCCGTTGTCGTCCGCCGCCATGCTGACCTGGGCCCAGAGGGGTTCCCGCTCGATCATGCTCTGGACGATGGTCGGATTGTCGGACATGGCCACGAAGCGCGCATCGCCGTCCACGCGCCGGCCGACGACGATACCGCGCGGGGGCTGGGCGCTGTAGTCGATGGTGTAGGTGTCCACGATCCCGCGGGCCGTCACCCCCAGCGCCGGGACCTCGGCCAGGCGCGGCGCGGTCCAGCCGTCGATTTCGGCCTGCAAGGCCCCGCTGTCGAAGCCGGTCCAGTTCGAGGGCCGGGTGGAATAGACACCCACGGAATACTTGGACAGGAAGCCGCCGTTGGCGCCGACCAGTCCGTTGTCGCCAGGGTGGCTCCGCAGCGCGCGGACCATGCTGGCGATAGCGTGCATGGAGTAGTTGTTGCCCGCCCCGCCGAAGAACGGCAGTCCGCCGGTGACCGTCAGCGGCCTAAGATCGTTGGCCGAAAGGTGAAGGCCGTCGCGGACGTTGAACACGGCGATCGGGAAGCAGCTGTAGAGATCGAAAAGGTCGATATCCTCGACCGCCAGCCCGGCGAGGCCCAGCGCCTGTTTGGCGGCCATCACCGCCGCGGGGCTGGATGATAGGTCGTGCCGCTCGATCACCGTGCGTTCCTTCACGTCGGCGCCGCCGTGCAGATAGACCAGCCGGTCCTCCGGCACGCCCAGCTCGCGGGCGCGCGTGGCGGAGGTGATCAGGACGGCGGCGCCCTGGTTGGCCTGGTCACGGGCCACCATCCGGCGCGGGAAGGGATCGGAGGTCAGGCGGTTGGGGCCGGTCACCGTCGCCAGTTCCTCGGCCTTGTAGATATCGTGGGACATGGCGTGGGGATTGCCGGCGGCGACGCGGGTGAAGGGGCTGAACAGCTTGCCCATCTGCAGGGCGTAGGCCTCGCGCCCCAGGGCCAGGCGGCCGCGGCGGGCGTTTTCGCACAGGGCGTAGACGCTGATCGGCGTGCGGGCGCCGTGGCGGGCCAGGTCGGCGGTGAGCAGGCCCTCCATCCCGTAGCCGCGGTCTTCCAGTTGGCCGCCGATGCTCTGGGACCAGTCGCGGGTCTCGCCCTTCGACGTCAGATGACGGACCGTGGAGATCGCCTCCGAGCCCACCAGCAGAGCCATCTGCATCTCGCCCCTGCCGATGGCCTGGGCGAACTCATTGACCAGGTGCTGCGGCCCCTGCCCGCCCACGGGTTCCAGGATGGCGCGGGCCGGGTCGGCGCCGATGCGGGCGGCCACGGCGCGGGGGAAGTTGTCGGCCGCGCCGAAGGGGGGCTTGGCGTTGGGGCCAGAGACCTCGAACTGGCGGATGGCGGCGATGACGTCGATGTGGGGGCTCAGCGGCTGCGCCGCGCCGGCGTCCTCCAGCGCCGCCTGGGCCGCCTGGGAGGCCAGGGCAACGGGCGACAGGGCCTGGTAGTCGGCGGCGTCGATCCGCTCCGACGCTTCGCCGACCCCTATGATCACCGGCCTCAGATCGCGCGCCATGGTTAGTCTCCGCCTTTTGCGACCACCCTGCCCAAAGGCAGCAGGCGATGTCGAGACTGACGCGGGGACAGGCTCTAAGCAGACGGCGCTAGAGCACGATGACTTTTGTCGGAACTGACAAAAGTCTGAATCGTGCTCGCAAACTCAAGAACCGAGCCTGTTTTTCCCGTTTTGATGATTCCATCAAAACGGGACAGGCTCTGGCGCTCGCCCCTCGGCATCACTAGATTCCGACCGCCGCCAAAGCTTCGAGCGGCAAGCATCGGAAGGGCCTTCCTTGAACCACGTTTCACGCCGCCTGGCCGCCATCGGCCTTGCGCTGAGCCTGCCGCTCGCCCTGGCGGGCTGCGGCGTCAACAACATCCCCACCAAGGAAGAAAAGGCCAAGGCCGCCTGGGCCGACGTCCAGAGCGACTACCAGCGCCGCGCCGACCTGATCCCCAACCTGGTGGCCACCGTGAAGGGCTACGCCAACCAGGAGAAGAGCGTGCTGGTGGCGGTCACCCAGGCCCGCGCCAGCGCCACCCAGGTCAAGGTCGACGCATCCACCCTGACCAACCCCGCCGCCTTCCAGCAATACGCCCAGGCCCAGGACCGGCTGTCGGGCGTGCTAGGCCGGCTGATGGCGATCACCGAGAACTATCCGGACCTGAAGTCCAACACCAACTTCCTGGCCCTGCAGTCGCAGCTGGAAGGCACTGAGAACCGCATCACCGTGGCGCGGCGCGACTACAACGAGGCCGTCCGCGACTACAACACCGAGCTGCGCACCTTCCCCGGCGCGCTGTGGGCCGGCACCCTGTACCGCAATGAAAAGCCGATGCTGCCCTTCTCGGCCAGCGCGGCGGCGCAGTCGGCGCCGACGGTGAGCTTCGACACGCCGCCGGCCCCGG
>DASVMY010000109.1:0-22961 GCA_036384135.1 Caulobacteraceae bacterium
GGGCCGCGGTGAGCTGCCGCAGCTGGCGGGCCAGGTAGGCGGCGGTTTCGGGGTCGCGCGACCGCCGCGCCTCGTCCAGGGCGTCCGCGTAGAAGGCCGCCAGGTCATCGGCTTCGATGGCGGCGAGGCGCCGGCCGGCGACCACGACGTCGCCCCCCGCCGTCCAGGTGGTCTGTCCCTGTTCGCCGCTGTCCCGCATCGCCGATCCCCCTCGCGCATCCTGAAAAGATAGATAGCGTACAAAATTGCAAAATGCAATTGATCCCGGTCCGAATCCGGTCTAGTTTGGAGACTGAGGGATCGCCCTGACGGCGGCCCTTTCCCCCAAATTCAGGACACTGACCGATGACGCGAGAAGCCTCCTTCTGGACGGCCGAAAAGGATGCCGCCGCCAAGGCGCTGTGGCGGCAGGGCCGGTCCGCCAGGGAGGTGGCCAGGCTGGTGGGCGCGCGGTCGCAGAGCGCGGTGCTGGGCCGCATGTGGCGCCTGGGCGTCAAGCGGCCGACCAAGGTGGCTGAACTGAACCATCAGGCGGCCACGGGCGCCCGGCGCATGATCGGACAGAGCGAACGTCATAGAAGGTGGGAAAAGGCTTCCGGGCGCGTGCTTCCAGCCCGCTTCGCCGGGCCCGCTATGGGACCGGTCCTCGCCGAACAGCCCCTGCCGCAGCAGACGCCGGTGCTGTGCTCGCCAAGGCCGTGGCTGACGCGGGAGGACTGGGAATGCGCCTATCCGGTGGCGGGGGAGGGGGTGTCGACCCTGTCGTGCTGCAACACCCCGGCGCGGCGCGGCTATTGCGCGGCGCACCGGGCCGTCATGGTCCGCTGGCCGCTTGGGCCGCTGTCGAGGGGCGCGGATGTCCGGGTCGGCGGGCGCGGGTGACGGCGACACAAACCGATCGACGCCCGGCCGAAACAAATATTGCGGAGTGCAATCATACAACATGAAGCACAAGAGGACGACAACGGCGCCGAAGCTGGGCCGGCTAACGCCCATGCAGGAACTGTTTTGCCGGGAGGTGGCGAAGGGCGCGGAAGGCGGGGAGGCCCATGTGGCGGCAGGGTACAAGGCCAAGTACCCCAAGGGAGCGGCGAAAAAGCTCCTGGAGATGGCGAAGATCCAGGCGCGCATCGCCGAACTGGTGGCGAGCGGCTTCGGCTCGCTCACTCCGATCCAGCTCATCCTCAGGCTTCGCCAGATCGCGGACAGCGCCGAAAGCTTGCGAAGCGCCGCGGCGTTGGCGGTGGCCCGGACGGCGTTGATGGACATCGCCAGGCTAAACAGCCTGGTGCGTCCGGACGAGACCCAAGAGGGGGCAACCAAGATCATGGTGCTGGCCGATCGGCCGCTGAGCGAGGACGAATGGGAGAGCCTTCATCCGCCCTTGGGCTAGTCTGGGCCGCGCAGTCGGGGCCGCAGCGGCGCTTCGTCACCTGCCCGATGTTCGAGGTGGTCTATGGCGGGGCCCGCGGCGGCGGCAAGACCGACGCTTCCCTGGGCGACTTCGCCTTGCACGCCAACGCCCACGGCCGTCACGCCAAGGGCCTATTCGTGCGCCGCACCCGGGTGGCGCTGGAGCCGACCATTGCCCGGGCCAAGGAGATCTACCAGCCGCTGGGCGCGACCTGGCGCGAGCAGAGGTCGCGCTTTGAGTGGGCCAACGGGGCGCGGCTCTATTTCCGCTACCTGGACCGGGACGCCGACGCGGACGCCTTTCAGGGCCACGATTATACGCGGGTCTATGTCGAGGAACTGACCCAGTTCGCCGATCCGCGGCCGATCGAGAAGCTGAAGGCGACCCTGCGCTCCGCACACGGAATACCGACGGGATTTCGCGCTTCATGTAATCCGAAGTAGGCGTATCCGCCGAGGCTGAGGCCCACGCTGGGCATGATGGTGGCGGTGATCAGGGAATCGGCGGCGTTGAGCCATACGCCCAGCCCAATCACCACGGTGCGCGCCGCCAGCTTGGGCTCAAACAGTTCGCGCCATTGAACGGAATCGTCGCTCGTCATAGCTATTTTGACAACTCATATATTGCTAAATTATGCTTGTCCTAGACTGAGCGTCGCATTTTGGCAATGCTTTGGTTGTCAAAAGGCGCGGCATTGATGAAGACTCCCTCGGACACCATCCTTCATACCCTAAAGACCGAAGGCCCGCAGACGACACAGGCCCTGGCCGATCGGCTCGGCATCAGCCGCCAGGCGACGCGGCAGCAGGTTGAGAGGTTGAAGTCGGAAGGATTGATCCTTCACGTCGCCGAGAAAGGTCATGTTGGACGACCGCGGTTCGTGTGGAAGCTCTCGACTACGGGCCACGGCGCCTTTCCAGACGGTCATGCCGAGGCCCTGGTTGGCCTTATCGCGGCGGTTCGATCCGAATTTGGCGATGACGGACTTTCCCAGCTCATCTCCCACCGTGAGGCCGATAGCCTTGCCGCCTATCAAGACGCTCTTTCGCCGAGCCGCACCCTGCAGGAACGGGTGGCGCGGTTGGCCGACCTCCGGACAGCGGAAGGCTATATGGCGGCCTGGAGCGCGGAGCCTGACGGCGTGTTCCTACTGATCGAGAGTCACTGCCCGATCTGCGCGGCGGCTACGGCGTGCCAAGGGTTCTGCCGTTCCGAACTCTCCATCTTCCGCCAGCTACTGGGGCCAGGTGTGGAGGTTGAGAGGACGGAGCATCTGCTCGGAGGGGCGCGGCGCTGCGCCTATCGAATCCAACCTCGAAACTAGATCGCTCTAAATCGGCCCGGACAGCTTCAGGCCGTGAGCGACGAGCCAGGCGATCGCAGCGGCGCCGGCGGCAACCGCCACCGCCAGCCACGGTGATGCAAAGCGAGGCGCTGACGCGGAGTCAGCGGCGGTCGCGTAGCCTGTGATCATCGGCAGCACCAGGCGTTTTCGGCGCAGTTCGTAGATCGCGATGGCGACAAGGTGCACGGCCACCAGGGCCAGCAACAGGTTGAACGTCAGGTGGTGGAGCTTGGCGATCGTCCGGCCGGTGTCGAAGTCGACGTACTTGGCGAGCGGACCTGGCTCCAGGCCATCCTCATCGACGGTAAAAAGCCCAAGGCCGACTTCGAGACACAGGGCGGCGAGCAGGGCGACCACGCTGAGGGCGCCGAGCGGGTTGTGGCCGTGGCCCGCGAAGCCTTGGCCGCGGACATAGCGGATGACCGCCGACGGCCCTTGTACGAAGGCCGAGAACCTGGCCGTCTGGGACCCCACGACGCCCCAGACCAGGCGGAAGAGCAGCAGCCCCAGGATCAGGTCGCCCGACAGGCGGTGCCAGGTGAGGTGATCGGTCTCGGCCGACCACCAGGAGAAGATCACCAGCGCCGCGATCGTCCAGTGCGTCAGACGCACCGGCAGATCCCAGATTCGGACACTGGTTTTAGCGGCTGGGGTCTTGGAGGCTGGCACCTTCGGGATGGCGGGAGGCTAGGTCTCCGGTCCGCGATATTTCTTGTGGCAACCGCCGCAAGCCGCGCCGACGGCCTGCATCTGAGTCCCGGCGGCGGCCATGTCCCCGCTAGCGGCGAGAGTGTTCAATTTCGCCGTCTCGACCGCCAGGTTCCGGGCGGCGGCGGAGAAGCCTGGAGCGTCGCTCCAGATCAAGGGCAGGGCGCGCGTCTTTACCCCCGCTTCAGGGCCGGACCCGGCGGGGAACCAGGTCGGCAGAGCCGACACCAGCTGCGCGAGCGTGGCGGCCTGGGCCTTCACGATCGCGGGGTCGGGGGCGCCGGATTTGAATTGCTCGCCCAGCGCCTTGGCCGCTCCGCCCTGATCCTTGAAATGCTGTTGCCGCGCCTTGACGGCGTCCGCCGCCGACAGGCCGGCGCCCAGACAGGCCGTGGCCGCGAAGACAAACGCCGCCGTCGCGGCGACCGAGCGGATTCTGACGTGCAGCGGCAAGGCCCACCTCGTTGGTTGCTGAGTCTCAGTTGGCCGAGGAGAGAGGCCAAACCGCATCAGCGTCAACAGCAGGTTTTCTGACTCCGCTTGGGCGGCGGGCCGCCAGGGCGCGCCGGGCGTCGGCCAAGGCGGGACCGACGAGCCGCCAAGGTTCCACCAGGTATCGGTATCCGAGGCGTCGCGGCTGGCTGGCGAGACGCAGGAGCCACTCCAGGCCGACACGGCCGAGCCAGCGGGGCGCAGCGGTCCGCACGCCAGCCTCATAGTCGAAGGCCGCGCCCACCGAGAAGATGACGCCCCGTCCGACCGCCGCCCTGTTCTCCAAAATCCACCGCTCCTGGCGCGGCATCCCCATGCCCACAAACAGGATGTCGGGTTCAAAGGCCCTGATCTTGGCCAGGATCCTGCGGTTTTCGATCGACGTGGCGTTGGCGTCGAAATAGCCGTCTTTGCAGGACAGGGTGACGTCTGGCCAGGATTGGCCAAGCTTGGCGCATGCCCGCTCAGCCACGCCAGGAGCGCCTCCGAGGTAGAACACGCGCCACCCCCGCGCGTTGGCGAGACGCCAGAAGTCCTCGCGCCAATCGAGATAGGTCGAACGGTGTCGCCGGGAGAGGGGAAGGCCAAGGGTCCTGGCCCAGGCGATGATCGGCGTGGAATCGATCTGGACCAGGTCGGCGTCGTCGAAGAACGCACCCAGGCTCGGGTTCTGGCGCAGAAGACAAAGGCTGTGGGCGTTGTGATTGGCGATCACCGCGGCCCCGCCCGCGCCAGCCAAAAGATCCACGAAGCGAAGCATCTCCCTGGACGTGATCACGTCGACCTCGGCGCCAAGGATGGACACTCGAGGGTGGGGTTCGCCTGCGTTCATACACCCTCATAGCGGCGGGGAGTTTGAGGCGGCGTTAGGAAGCGTGGTTAAGTTCGGGCTAAGGCCCAGACGCCGCGCCGGGACGCTTGCGCTTCAGGCGGGGCGGTAGATCTGGTCGAACACGCCGCCGTCGTTGAAGTGCGTGGGCTGGGCCTTCTTCCAGCCGCCGAAGGCGTCGTCGATGGTGACCAGCGGGATGCGCGGGAAGTTCGCCGCGTATTTCGCGGCGGCCTGCGGATTGCGTGGCCGGTAGAAGTTCTTGCCGATGATGTCCTGCGCTTGTGGGGTGTAGAGGAAATTGAGGTAGCCCTCGGCCGCGGCGCGGGTCTTCTTGCGATCGACGATCTTATCAACGAGCGCGACCGGAGGCTCCGCCAGGATTGAGGCGGGGGGGGTGACGACCTGGAACTTATCCGCTCCGAACTCGGCCATGACCAGATGCGCCTCGTTCTCCCAGGACAGCAACACGTCGCCGATGCCGCGCTGGGCGAAGGTCACCGTCGCTCCCCGGGCGCCGGTGTCGAGCACGGGGACGTGCTTGTATAATTCGGCAACATAGGATCTCGCCTTCTGGGCGCCACCGCCGACACCTCTAAGGCCCGAAGCCCATGCTGCGAGATAGGACCAGCGCGCGCCACCGGAGGTCTTCGGGTTAGGCGTAATGACGCTGATGCCGGGCTTCACCAGGTCTGGCCAGTCGCGGATCTTCCACGGGTTGCCCTTGCGAACCAGGAACACGATGGTCGAGGTGTAGGGCGTCGAATTGTTCGGCAGCCGAGTTTGCCAATTGGCCGGTAGCAACCTCGCGCGTGTCGCGATCTCGTCGATGTCATAGGCCAGGGCCAGCGTCACCACGTCCGCCTGAAGGCCATCGATCACGGAGCGAGCCTGTTTGCCCGAGCCTCCATGGCTTTGCTGGATGTTCAACGTCTGGCCGGTGCGCTGTTTCCAGCCGGCCGCGTAGGCGGCGTTGATGTCCTTGTAGAGCTCGCGGGTCGGGTCGTAGCTGACGTTGAGCAAGGTGAGGGGCGCCGGGGCGGCGACCGCTCGACCGACGATGCCCGGCGCGGCGATCAAGGCGCCGCCGGCGGCGGCCATGCCGAGCAGTCCGCGTCGCGAAGGTTGGTACGGAGTCCTCATAGCGGGATCTCCCTTTCCTGTGAGGGTTGTGGCTAGAACGCGACCTGGGTGCGGGCGGCGATGACGTTGTAGGTCTGCCCGATCTGGGCGCCCGCGGGCGTGGAATAGAGCGCCGCGTTTGGCGACAGTCGGTCGATATCGACGTGCTCGTAGTCGAGCATCAGCCGGATGATCGGGTTCAGGTACCAGTTCACGCCGACGGTCCAGATCTTCTGGTCGCCGCCGCGGATTCCATCGGTGATCGACCCGCCCGGGGTCGTGGCGGCCAAGGCGGTTCCAGCCGCGCCGGCGTGATAGTTCAGGTTCATCTCGGAATAGCGCACGCCCAGCTCCCAGGCTCCCCAGCCGCTGCCGTGGAGCTTGAAGGGATGATCCACCGGGGGCGCGTCGAAGGCGGCGGTCCCGGCGTTGAACTTCCGGGCTTCACCGGTCAGAATCCAGGTTCCCTCGACGTACCAGCCATAGAAGTGCGGATTGGTCACGCCGGCTTCAGATCGTTCAACGTTGAATGACTCGTATTCGGCTTGCAGGAAGAAGTTCTTCTTCTGCGCCGCCAACTCCACGCCGACGGTGTCGGCATGCCGGGCGCTGATCGAGCCGGTGTCGATGAACTTGGTTCCATCCACCCTCAGCTCCGGCGTGTCGCTCAGGCGGACGGCGTAGCTGCTGATCAGGGTCGCGCCGGTCGTCCCGGGGCCGGTGACGTTGGCTGGGCGGTCCACGTAGCTGCCGTGGACGCCGGTCTGGATCAGCCAGTCATAGCCGTGGAACGGCTGGAAGGCGATGCGCCCGGTGAAGGCTAGCTGATCGGAGAAGGTTTGCGGCGTCGCGCTGGCCGTCCCCGTGTTGATCACGCCGATCGTCCGCCCCGTGACAGCGCCGGCCGCGAACCAGCGGTCGCCGTTGGCGTAGATCTGTGCGGCGGTGCGGGTGTCGCCGCCCGCCAGCGCCCGCGCCGTGTCCGAGGCGCCGGGACGCTCGAGGAAGGGCATGCCGTTCGTCGAGCCCTGGTCCTCCAGTCCGAGCGAGGGGGAGAAGGCGCCGATCTTCAGCTTGAACGGCTTGAGGCCGGTGTATTGGATCCAGCCCTCGTAGAGTTGCCCGGCGTTCTCGACGCCCGAGCCGGCGAAATCCAGTAGGATACGATAGTCGAAATCCTTGAAGGCCGTGCCGTCGGCGCCGAGGCGGGCGCGGCGGAACAGATCCCCATCCTTCAATTGCCGAGCATGGGCAGCGTCGATGCCGCTGGTTCCCAGCGCGGGGCCATCCCGCCGGAAGTCGGACGATGTCGGCCCCGCCGCGCGCTGGAAGTTCTGCGCCGCATCGAATTGCAGCACCCCGTGGGGGGCGAAGGTGAAGGCGCCGTCCGCTGTCGACAGTAGCGGCTTGCCGCCGCTCACGGAGGCCGTGTTGGCGGCCTGAGCCGACCGCACGTCCTGGATCTGCGCCGAGGTGGAGGTCTTCAAGTCCAGCACCTGATCTTGGAGCGTGGCGACCTGGCTCTTGAGGTCCTCGTCTTCGGCGCGGAGCTGGGCGTTTTCCTGTTTGAGTGTTTCCTGCTGTTGGGCCTGAGCCTGCAGCGTCGCCACGGCGGCCTCGAGGCGCGCGATCCGCGCCTCCTGATCCTGGGCGCTAGGCGCCGCCGCCGCGTGGTTCGCCCAGGCCAGCGCTATCAGCGCAACTCCGCCGGCCAAATTGGCTCGCGTCGAGATATCCGTCACCCGCATCTTTTCCCCTCAAGCCGGTATCGTCCGGTCGAGTGGCATCGATATCCATAAAATCTATCGGCTCAATAGAGATTTGCGGTGTGCGTCATTAGCCTTTCTGAATCCGGGGAGATGAGCTGAGGGCGCCAGGCGTCCGCAGGTGGCGTCTAGAACATGGAACGGCCGGACAGGAACAGGTCGTAGCGCTGTTCTCCGCTCCGGAAATCGGCGTCGCCTTCGATGGCCAGGTAGGACAGATTGGTCCCGCCCTTCAGCGAGAAGCCGACCGTGTACCAGCCGCCGGTGTCGGGCGCCCCGCCAAGGGTGAACGGGGTCGAAGAGCTGGTGAACTGGGCCACCGTATCGCCCAGGTCGCCGGAGAAGATACGGCGGTAGCCGCCGCGGATTTCCGGCCGCAACCAGGTGTCGCGGCCAAACTGCGTGCCCAGAGTCACGATGGCTTCGCCGGACAGCCGGTGGCTGGACCGCGAGGCGATGCTCAGGTCGAATCCATCGCCGCCGCCCGTCTCGGTGTGGCCGTTCTCACGCAGGAACAGGTAGTCGGCCGAGACTTCCGGCCGGGCGTAGAAGCGTCCCAGGTGCACTTCATAGGCCGCCCCGACGTGGCTGTCGGCGAAGAATGCGCCCCAATGGGACAGCGCGCGCCGCGAGACCCCGGTGGAAATGAACTGCCGGTCCTCGTGGAAGAAGGCGTAGCCGCCGGCGCCGCGCGCCGAGATGCGAAGGCCGCCGACCGCGCGGCGGTAGTAACCGCCAACCTCAAGCAGGGAAGCGACAGTGTGTTCGCCGACCGCCGCCGCCGAATCGCGATCCTGCACATTCAGATACGAGAAGGTGGCGCCCAAGGCGCCGCCGCCGGCGCCCATGTGTTCATAGCCGCCGACCAGTCCGAACATCTGGCTGTGCGAGCCGAGCGTGTCGCCGCTGCGGCGCTTCACCCGTTCGTTGACCTCCTGCAGCCACAGGCTCGTGCCAGCCACCCGCGTACCCGCATCCGGCGTTTGCGCCGTCAGGCTGGAGATCGACTGGGCGGCTTGATCGAGGGTGTCGAACACCCCCTGGCCCTGGTCGGGCAGCATCTGATCATAGAGGGTGATCAAGCCTGAACGGGTCGTTTGCGCCAAGATCGCCTTCTGAATGCCCGCGTCTTTCAGCAGAGCGTTGAAGACTTGGTCGTAGGCGGCGGACTCCGCGTGGTTGAAGCCCAACTCGGATGCGGTCTTGCGTGTCACGGTCAGGACGATCTTGTCGGCGTCCGAAGCGGTGGCGCCGGCCTGATAGCTGGTGGAGGCGGCGAAGAAGAAGGGCGCGTCCGTGAGCTGTCCCGCGCCGAAGGTCGACGCAGAGATGGACCCCTGCCTGACGCCGCCCAGCACCTGGGTTTCGATGACCGTGTAGCTCTGCGAGAGGCTCGTCTGCAGGGTCTGCAGCGTCAGGCCGAAGGTGGCCCCGGCGCCGATCGTCGAGGCGCCCGTCGTCACGAAGTCCGTGTTCGTGTTGTTGGTCGGGTCTGCCGAAATCAGCACCGTGCCGCTGGCCCCGACGTTCACCGCCGTCACATTGGTCTTCTGGGCGTTGGTGTCGCTCAGCACGCCCTTGGTCACGTTCAACGTCAGCTGGCCGTCCGAGTCGGTGATCGCGCCGGTGACTTTGGTGGCGGTGGCGTCGCCGTTGATATTCAGGATGTCGGCGCCGTCGCCGAAAGAGATCGCGCCGGCCACCGTCCCCGCCGTTACGGTGAGCGTGTCGGCGCCGGAGCCGAATTTGATGGCGCCGACGATGCTCGGCGCCGCGGCGCCGGTCACTGACGAGAGCGACTGCGTGATCGTGGCGTCCGAAGTCGCCTTGGACAGATCGATGGCGGTCGTGACGGCGGTCCTGCTGTTCGGGAAGGAATCCGCCGTGGTCGTGGGCGTCACCGTCTGGGTGACGGTGGCCGAAATGACGCCGGTGTTCGAGACGCTCAACAGGGAGCCGGATTCGTCGACAATCGCGCTGGCGGCTCCGATGGTCCCCGCCACGGTTGGCGCGATCGTCCCGGCGGTGGCCGCGGCGATGGTGCCGGTGTTGACCAGGCTGGCCACATTGCCTCCGGCGTCGATCAAGATCGCGTGCGAGGTCGGCGTGCTCGTGGGCGCCGTGGTGAGGTTGTTGGTCACCGCGCTGACGATCGTGCCGCCGTTGACGATGGTCGGGACCACGCCGCCGGTGGTGACGAAGATGTCGGTGGCGTCAGCGCCCAACGCCGATGCCGCGATCGTGCCGGTATTGTGCATGCCGCCGACGATTGTCGCGCTGCCCGTCCCGCCAGTGACGCCGATCTGAATGGCTGTGGCGGACACCGGGGCGGGCAGGTTCGGGGCCGTGGCTTTGTTGTAGACGCCGCTGGCCGTGATCGAACCCTGATTCAGGAACCCGTAGGTCGTGTCCTCCACCGTCAGGTGGCCGACCGTGATGGTGGAGCCTTGCGTCCCTATCTGCACCGCCGGAGCGCTGCCGTAGGCCACGATTGACCCGGCCTGGTTCGCATCGGGGATGCCGTTGCCGTCCGCGTCCGGATGGGTGGTGTCGGCCGTCGTCGGCGCGGCGGTGACGAGGATGCCGTTGCCGATGTTGGCGCCGATCACCACGGTCCCGCCGCCCTGCTGCAATTCGTCTGCCGTGTAGGTCGCCAGGGTCGCGGCTGTCGTCGTCGGAGAGACCGTGCGGTAGCCCGTCGAGGAAACGGCGCCGTTGAACAGCAACATGCCGCCGACGTCGCCCTGGATCGACACGGCCTTCGCGCCGACGCCTTGGGCCGAAACGGCGCCAAGCTTCACGTCCCCGCCGACTTGGCCGTTGGCCGTCACCGACACGCCGATCGCGTTGTTTCCGGTCACCGAGATCGTGCCGGAACTGAGCGTGCTGCTGCTGGTTGAGGTAATCGGCAGGGGCGAGACCGTGAGGTCCAGCAGGGAGCCGGTCATGTGGCTGTCGATGGATATGCCGACAGCCCCGTTGCCCTGCACGGTGATCGATCCAGTGTTGGTGATTCCTCCGGTGAAGAGGCCGCCGGTCACCAGGACGCCCGCGCCCCCGGTCTGCTTCGAGAACACCCCATCCACCACGCCATCGCTGTTGGTGTCCGTGGCGGCGTAGGTCTCGGTGATCGAGATGGTTCCGGTGTTGGTCACCTGTCCGGTCTGGGCGCCCAGCACTTCGATCCCGATGGTGTTGTTCAGATCCTTGAAGCTGATCGTACCGGCGTTCGAGACCGTATTGCTGCTGTTCACCGTTACGGCCGGCGCGGTGTTCGCGGTCGGTGAGATGGAGCCGCCGGCCGCGATGGTGACGTCGCCCGCCGTCGCTGTCGCCACCGGCGTCGTCGTCGCCGTGGTGATCGAGGTGGTGGCGTACGCCTGGCCGCAGAGCACGGCCAGCAAGGGAGCGACGGCGACTGCCGCGACGAGGGACCTACGCATCATCAGAACGGATTCTCTCTCGCCGCGATCTAAGCCCGGAAGTGGCCTGCCTATTACGACCGCAATTGGGCGCCTTTCAAGGTGGGTCGGCTTTTCTGGGCAATGCCTTTGCCGCTGTCATGCGCACGACACATCTGTCAATGACATGGAGGCTTTTCGTCGGGACGAGTCTCTCGAATCATAGCGCCGTGACCGATCCCTTGCGTCCCCCTGTTTCTGATGCCGGCGTCGCCCGCTGGCGCGTCGTCCTTGCGGCGCTGTTGGCGGCTGCGGGACCTGTCGTGGCGGTTGCCTTCAACCTCTCCCCGGCGGGCCTGCTGGGCCTCGCCGTGGTCTTGGGTGCGGCAATCACGGTCCTGGTCTCCGGGCAAGCCCGCGGCTCTAACGATGTGGCTGACATTTCGGCCGCGGCCGACGGCCCCAGGGCCGCCGAGGCGCCGCCGTTCATGAAGATGCTGGAGGTGGTTCCCGACCCGATCCTGGTGATCACCGGTCAGGATCCCGACGATCTGATCGACCGCCGCTTCATCTTCGCCAACGCCGCCGCGCGCGACCTCTTCCGCATCACCCGCGACTCCGGGCCCCTGGCCACGGCGGTACGAGCCCCCGAGGTGCTTGAGGCCGTCGATGAGGCGCTGTTCGGCAAGGTCACCGGCGAGGCCGTCTACCAGCCTGGCGGGGCGCAGGATCGTGTCTGGCGGGCCCTGGCCCAACCCCTGCCGGCCGATGGCGGCGATGGCCGCCTGGCGCTGTTGTTTCTGCGCGACGAGACCGAGGTGCGCCGCGCTGAGCGGACCCGGGCCGACTTCCTCGCCAACGCCAGCCATGAACTCCGCACTCCCCTGGCGTCCCTCGCCGGTTTCATCGAGACTCTGCGCGGCCATGCCCGCCAGGATGAGGCGGCGCGCGACAAGTTCCTGGCCATCATGCAGATCCAGGCCGAGCGCATGCGCCGGCTGATCGAGGATCTGATGTCCCTCAGCCGCATTGAACTGAACGAGCACGTGCCCCCCCTGGGCAGGGTCGATATCGGCCTCGCCGCCATCGACGTGCTGGACGCCCTTGGCCCGATCGCCGCCGAGCGCTGCGTCAGCTTCAAGCCGTCTCTGCCGCCCCGCGGAGTCGCGGTCATCGCCGGCGACCGCGACCAGATTCTCCAGGTGGTGCAGAACCTGCTGGAGAACGCACTGAAGTACTCGCCGACGCGGGGTGAGGTGGCGCTGGACGTCCGACTGGACCTCGACGTTGCACAGGCTGGCGCCCCCCGGACGCCCGGCGCGGCCTATCTGTCCCTGCTCACTCCAGACCATGCCGCCGGCCTTCGCTATGTGGCGCTGACGGTCAGGGACGCCGGTCCTGGTATCGCCCGCGAGCACCTGCCGCGGCTCACCGAGCGTTTCTACCGGGTCGAGGGCCAGAAGAGCGGCGGTGAGCGGTCGGGCACTGGCCTTGGGCTGGCCATCGTCAAGCACATCATGAACCGTCACCGCGGCGGGCTGATGGTCGAGAGCGTCGAGGGCGCCGGGGCCGCTTTCACCGCTTACTTCCCAGTCTCTCCGCGCATCCCCGTCGCCGTTCCAGGCTCCTGACACCGTCACGGGTAGGGCATGTTAAGGTCCTCCCCCGAGGATAGGAGGCAGGCAGATGCTGCGCGCCGATCATGTGGTCTTTCCGGTCTGGCGGCCGCAGGCCAGTCTCGACTTCTACACCCAGGTTCTCGAACTGTCGCTCGTGGGAGCCCTCGATGGCGACGACTGGGGCGGAAAGCCCTGGCTGATGATGGTGTTCGCATTGGCCGACGGGCGCGAGCTGGTGCTGGTGGCGTTGTCCGGTCTTGGACCGCCGGCCCCGGACGGACTGCCGGCCGATACGCGGCACTACGCCTTCTCGGTCGAAGGCGCGGCGGAGCTTGGCGCCCTCAGGGAGCGGCTTGCCGCCGCCCACGTCGACTTCTGGGAAGAGGACCATGGCGAGCAGCGATCGGTCTATTTCCCGGATCCCAACGGGGTGATCATCGAAATCACGACGCCGCCCTCCACGCCCGCCCAGACCCATGATCCCGCCGCCGCCGAGCGCGCCCGAGCCTGGATCGCCGCTCAGGTTTCCTGATCCCAACTTCTTGACCATCTTCGGCCGGCAGGCCAAAGCGCCGGCCATGAACATCCTCGTCGTCGGTTCGGGCGGGCGCGAACACGCCCTGGCCTGGAAGATCGCACAGTCACCCCTGGTCAGCCGCCTGGTCTGCGCGCCGGGTAATCCCGGCATGGCGTCGCTGGGCGAGGTCGCCGACATCAAGGCGACGGACGTGCCCGCCCTGGTCGCCCTGGCCGGGGACATGGCCGCCGATCTCGTGGTCATCGGCCCCGAGACGGCGGTGGAGGCGGGCCTGGCCGACCGGCTTGCCGAGGCGGGCATCCCCTGCTTCGGCCCCAGCGCCGCCGCCGGCCGGCTGGAAACCTCCAAGGCCTTCACCAAGGCCTTCGCGGACCGCCACGGTCTGCCCACCGCGCGCTACGGCGTCTTTGAGGATGCCGCGCCGGCCAAGGCCTTTCTGGCCGATTTCACTCCCCCTTACGTGATCAAGGCCGACGGCCTGGCCGCCGGCAAGGGCGTGGTCATCGCGCCGGACCTCCATGAGGCCCACGCCGCCATCGACGACGTCCTGGGCGGCCGTTTCGGCGCGTCGGGCGCGCGGGTGGTGGTGGAGGAGTTTCTGGAGGGCGAGATCGCCTCCCTCTTCGCTATCTGCGACGGCTCCGCCAGCCTGCTCTTCGGCGGGGCGCAGGATCACAAGCGGGTCTTCGACGGCGAGCAGGGCCCCAATACCGGCGGCATGGGAACCTATGCCCCCGCGCCCGTGCTCTCCGCGGCGGTGGTCGAGGCCACGCGCAGATCCCTGATCGAACCGGCGTTCAGGGGCATAGCCGCCGAGGGGGCGCCCTACCGCGGCGTGATCTTCTGCGAGATCATGGTCACGGCCGACGGGCCGAAGCTGATCGAGTTCAACGTCCGCTTTGGCGATCCGGAATGCCAGGTGCTGATGCTCCGGCTCGAGAGCGACCTTGTGCCCTATCTGCTGGCTTGCGCGCAGGGGCGCCTGGACCAGATGCCGGCGCCGGTCTGGCGCGACGAAGCCGCCATCTGCGTTGTCCTTGCCGCCGAAGGTTATCCGGCGACGCCGCGCACGGGCGATGTGATCGGCGGCGCCGAAGCCGATCTTGGGCCGGACGTCACTGTCTTCCACGCCGGAACCGCCAGGCGCGCGGACGGCGCCCTGGTCTCGGCCGGCGGGCGGGTCCTGAACGTCTGCGCGGTGGGCGGAACTCTGCGGCAGGCCCGCGACCGAGCCTACTCGGCGATCGAGCAGATTGACTGGCCAGGCGGCTTTTGCCGTAGCGACATCGGCTGGCGAGCGCTGGTCGGAACGTGAATTTCTTCGGGGTGCTGTGGCGTCACCCTCCTTTGCAACCGCACGCCCCGGTCACTAGAGTGACTTCAAACAAGCGTAAGAAACGAGGGAAGCCATGGTCGACGTTGCAGAGCAGGCGCGGGAGCAGCAGAACACCGGCACCAAGGAGGTCGCTGAAAGCCACCGGTTCGACCAGTCGCGGCTTGAAGCCTGGATGCGGGACAACGTCGAGGGTTTCGTCGGCCCCCTGGAAGTTCGCCAGTTCAAGGGCGGCCAGTCCAACCCCACCTATCAGCTGAGCACCCCGTTCAAGAAATACGTCATGCGGCGCAAGCCGCCAGGCAAGCTGCTGCCCTCCGCCCACGCCGTCGACCGCGAGTACCGGGTGATCTCGGCGCTCTATCCCACCGGATTTCCGGCCCCGCGCACCTATGGCCTGTGCCAGGACGAGGGTGTCATCGGCACCATGTTCTACATCATGGACATGGTCGAGGGCCGGATCTTCTGGGACCAGGCCCTGCCCCAGTACGAGCCGGCCGAGCGCCACGCTATCCACATGGCGGCGCTCAAGACCCTCGCCGACCTGCATAACACCGACTACCGCGCCATCGGGCTGGAGGACTTCGGCCGCCAGGGCAACTACATGCTCCGTCAGATCGACCGCTGGACCAAGCAGTACAAGGCCTCCGAAACCCAGCACATCGACACCGTCGAGCGCCTGATCGAATGGCTGCCCAAGACCTGCCCCGATGACACCCAGACCTCCATCGTTCACGCCGACTACCGCCTGGACAACATGATCATGCACCCCACCGAGGCGCGCGTAGTCGCGGTGCTGGACTGGGAACTGTCGACCATCGGCAATCCCCTGGCCGATTTCACCAACCTCTTGATGCAGTGGGTGAACGGCTCCATCGCCGCCATCCCGGACCTTGAGGCCCACGGCATCCCGACCATGGACGAGTACGTGGCCGAATACTGCCGGCTGACCAATCGGCCGGGCCTGCCAGACCTGAACTGGTACTTTGCCTACAACATCTTCCGCCTGGCCGGGATCATCCAGGGCATCGTCGGTCGCGTGCGCGACGGCACCGCCAACAGCCCGCAGGCCGCCGCCATGGCCGAGCGCGTCCCGGCGTTGGGCGAAGCAGCCTGGCGGTTCGCCCAGAAGGCGGGCGCGGTCTAGGCGCCGCTCTCTCTTCCTCCTCAATTCCAGATCGGCGGGCGGCGGTCCTTCCAGGGTTGCTCCTTCTCCAGCTGCCCGGCCAGCCGGTACAGCGTCGCCTCGTCGGCGAAGCGGCCGGTGAACATCATGCCCATGGGCAGGCCCGCCTGCGACTGCCACAGCGGCAGGGACAGGGACGGCTGGCCGGTGAAATTGAACGGCGGCGTGGTGGCGTAGGTGTCGGCCTGGCGCCGGTCGAACTCTTTCAGCTCCACGGTCAGCGGGTTGAGCCAGTCGATGCGCGGCGAGGTGCGGCTCATGGTGGGCGTCAGGAAGACGTCGAAACCTTCGAACACCCCTAGGATCTGGCGGTTCATCAGGCGAAGCTGCTGCCAGCCCCAGAACGCCTGCTGGCCGGTGATCCGCTGCCCCGCCTCGTAGGCGCGGCGCGCCAGCGGGCCAAGCTCGCCTTCACCCGGTTCGCGTCCCAGCCGCTCCACCCAGCGCTTGATGTTGGCCGCGAAGTTGGAGGCGCTGACCATGCCCTGGGCCCGGTAAAGCCGCCGGTAGTCGATCCCCAGGCCCTGCTCGAACACCTCGTGGCCAAGCCCCTTCAGCAGTTCGGCCGTCTTCTCCAGCGCCGTGGCCATTTCGCCATCGATCGGCCGTCCGCTGGGTGTCTCGACCGACCAGGCGATGCGCAGCTTGCCGGGGCTTTTCGACACCTCGTCCAGATAGGGCCCAGCCTTGGCCGGCGCCTGGAACGGGTCACCTGGCTGGGCATAGCCGGTGGCGTCCAGCATCGCGGCGCTGTCGCGTACGGTGCGGCTGACCACATGGTGGACGCTGAAGCCCATGGCCCCGTCGGTGACCTCGCAGATCGGCGTGCGGTCGCGGGTGATCTTCATCCCCACCAGCCCGCAGTTGGCGGCCGGGATGCGGATCGAGCCCAGCCCGTCGCTGGCGTGCGCCAGCGGGACCATCCCCGCCGCCACCGCCGCCGCCGCCCCGCCGGATGATCCGCCCGAGATGTGCTCCGGGTTCCACGGATTGCCGCTGGGCCCCAGCCGCTCGGAGTTGGTCACCCCGGGGATGCCGAATTCCGGCGTATTGGTCTTGCCCAGCAGCACCACGCCGCTGGCACGGTAGCGCCGCACCAGCTCGCTGTCCTGCGCGTCGGCGGCGACTTGGGCGTAGTTAGAGCCGGAGGTGCGTGGCCAGCCCTTCACCTGGGCGCCCAGGTCCTTGATCAGGAAGGGCACGCCGGTGAACGGCCCCTCCGGCAGGGGCCCGGCGGCGACGTTTCGCGCCTCGTCGTAGGCCTTGTGGACCACGGCGTTCAGCACCCCGTTGTGGCGCTCGATCCGCGCGATGGCGGCTTCCGTCAGCTCGGCGGGCGAAGCTTCGCCCTTCCGGACCAGCTCGGCCAGGCCCAGTCCGTCGAAATCGGCGTAGTCGTCCGGAGCCATGACCATCCCCTTGCGTCTGTCCTGCGCGCGCCGGTGCGCCCGCAATCTTGTTGATCACTATTCACCGCAGAGCCGGACCAGCGCCAGCCCCCAAAAGGCCTGCACCGCCTTCGAATCGACGTGCGAGGCCCCGCTCTGGCCCTGAACCTCGCGGACCTTTAAGGGGCAGCAGGGGCGCATTTTGGTGGAGAGCGGCATGGACACCGGAAGCAACGATGATTTCGTCTATGACGAGGCCACGGGTGAGTGGGTCAGCGCCAGCGAAGCGGCTGCCCAATCCGTAGCTTCGGCGGCGGTGGAGGTGCGCGACTCGGTGGGCAATCTCCTGGCCGACGGTGACGGCGTGACCCTGATCAAGGACCTGAAGGTCAAGGGCGCAAACCAGGTGTTGAAACGCGGTACGGTGATCAGATCGATCCGCCTGACCGGCGACGATCAGGAGATCGACTGCCGATACGAGGGCATCAAGGGGTTGGTGTTGCGCGCGGAATTCGTGAAGAAGCTTTAGCCAGGTCCGCAGCCCCGGGTTTTGTCCGCCCCCGTCGGGCAATGACGGTGCGGTGTCGATCCCGCGGAATTGTGAATCAGAAAGCCCCCACGCCTGCCTGGGCCGTGCTCACTCGCCGTGGCGGCGTTCGCCACCCCTCGGTGGCCGTTGATCATCGACTGCAGGCCTGTCGCGTCTGTCAGAATTCATTCAGTTTGAATTCAGTCTAGGGCGGTAGAGGCCTGACAAGCTCCGTAGTGGGCCAACAATACGCAAGATAAGTTAGGGCAAAGTCAGCCCCGACGACGCTTGACGTCTAAAGATATAAGTCAGGGGGGCTACAGGATGACGGCAAAAGCCTTATGGGCGTCTGCGAGTCTGGCTGGGGCGATATTCGCGTCGGCGCAGGCCGTCCAGGCGCAAACCGCGCCTGCGACAACGCCCCCGGCCGGGCAGGCAACGGTCGCTGCAACAAACGACAACAAGTCCGTCGCCGAGGTGGTGGTCACCGGCCAGTTCCTGGCCACCGGGGCCATGAGCGCGACCAAGCAAAACGTCTCCACCCTGGATACCCCGTTCTCCGTCTCCGCCTACACGGGCGACTTCATGAAGGCGATCCAGACCACCCAGGTGGCGGACCTTTATCGCTACATGACCGGCCTGCAGAAGGCCGGCGCGACCGGCTATGACCTGACCCTGCGCGGGTTCTCCACCACCGACTCCGACCGCAACACGGTCCTGACCGACGGCCTGCCTGGCCTGGCGGTCCGGTTCGGCTCGCCGCCGACGGTGGGCACTGACCACATCGAGATCGTCAAGGGCGCCGCCTCCCTGCTCTATGGCGCGGTGCAGCCCGGCGGCTTCGTCAACATGATCACCAAGAAGCCACAGGCCGAGGCGTCCACCGAACTGAGCATCCGTGGAACCCTCGGCGCCTCCGGGCGCGATCCCCGCGCCAAGGGCGGCGACATCTCCGTGGACTCAACCGGACCGCTCGATAAGGCCGGAAACTTCCTCTACCGGTTCGTCGCCCAGGCCAGTGATGACAACAGGTTCCGCGACTATTCCTATGAACGTGGATTCTATCTGGCCCCCAGCGTGACCTGGAACATCTCGGCGGCCACGGCCGCGACGTTGCAGGTGGAATACCGCAGCGTTCACAGCAACTACGCCAGCCTGTTCCTGCTGGCGCCGCGCCTAGCCACCGGCGGCGGGGTCAGCGAACTGGCGCCGATCACCACCAACTACATGTCGCCCACCGACTATCTGCATGAATCCGGTCTGATCGAGACCCTGTTCCTCCATCATTCGTTCGACAACGGGGTGAAGTGGGCCTTCGAGCTGCGCAATGTGGACCACCACGACAGCGCCAGCGCCTTTGACATCACCCGGTTCGACAAGCTCGACCCGACCTTCCGGACCCTGGACCTGCGCGCGCGCGGCCAGCGGAACCACCGGACCTATGTGTTCGGCGACACCTATCTCACCGTGCCGTTCAAGACCTTCGGGATCGACCACAGGCTCATCGCCGGCGCCAGCGTCGGCAAGGAGGTGGACGATTTCAACCGCATCCAGTTCTGCGCCATCAATTCCCCGGACAAGCCCAACGCCGACGCCACCTGCAACCCGACCAGCGCCAAGTACACGGTGTCGCTGATCAACCCGAACTTCTCGAATATCCCGCCGCTCACCGCCTTCGGCCCAGGCGTCATCAGCCCCTCCAGCCGGTCCAGGAACTATGTCACCGGCGTCGGCGCCGGCCTCTATGTGTCGGACCTGATGACCCTGAGCGAGCACTGGAAGGTCTCGCTGGGCGTCCGCTACGCCCACGAAGACCAGATGAACTTCGCGGACCTGAACGAGACCGGGCCGGTGATCGGCGACGCCCGCCTGGTCTCCTCGGCCATCCTGCCCCAGGCCGGTCTCATCTTCGAGCCCACTAAGGAACTGTCCTTCTACGCCAGCTACAGCACCTCGTTTTCGCCGGTTCCGCCCGGCACCCAGGCCGTGGACGGCAGCTTCAATTTCGCGCCGACGCGGGGCAAGGGCTACGAGATCGGCGCCAAGGCCAACATGGCGCAGGGCAGACTGACCTTCACCGCGGCCCTGTTCGAGATCGATCAGACCAATGTCATCGTACCCTCGTCGTCCGGCGCCTGTTCCACGGGCAGCTGCTCCGAACAGATCGGCGCCGCCCGCTCGCGGGGACTGGAGCTGGAACTCAGCGCGCGGCCCCTGCCGGGCTGGACCGTGGTGGCCGGCTACGCCAACACCAACGCCATCGTCACCGCCAACGCCGACACCACCAGCGGGCCTCTGGTGGGCGGCATGCTGCCCAATTCGCCGGTCAACGCCTTCCACCTGTGGTCGCGCTACGACATCCAGTCGGGGCCGATGCAGGGCTTTGGTTTCGGTGTCGGCTATTCCTACACCAGCAGCCGCATTCCCTACACGCCGACCCCGCAGTTGCCGGTCGCCTTCACCATCCCGGCCTACCAGGTCGTCGACCTGGGCCTGTATTACGCCTTCATGGGCAAGTATAACCTCAGCGTGAAGTTCAATAACCTCTTCGACACCAACTACTATTCCAGCGGTACGGTTACCCAGGGCAAGGTGAACGTGCAGCCGGGCACGCCAAGGACGGTGACGGCGACGCTGAGCGCCAAGTTCTAGTCCGGCGTCCAATCGCCTGATGTACCGTCCCTGGAGTTCACCCATGCTGATCCGGACCGCCGCGGTGGCGCTGGCCGTTCTTTTCCTGGCCCAGCCGGCCGCGGCCCAACCCGCTCCCCAGGCTGCGCCCGTGGCCGTGGCAGCCGACCCTGCGTTGCCGCCCTACGTCCCCGGCGCGCCGGTTTCCGGCTCGGTCAGCGGGGCCACCGGCATGGATTCGGTGGAACAGATGATGGCCGCCTGGACCGAGGCGTTCGGGAAATACCATCCCGGCGCCCACATCACCCTGACCCAGAAGGACCTCGCGCCGGAGGAACGCATCGGGCTTGGACCGGACACCGACGAGGTCTTCCATGCCGACGACGGTCCGTATGAGGACCGGTACGGCTATCAGCCCTTCCGCATCCGGATCTGCCAGGGCGCCTTCGTGCTGAAGAGCCATGTCTCGGCTATCGGCGTGTTCGTCAGCAAGGCCAACCCGATCGGCGAACTGTCGATGGCGAAGCTCGACGCCATCTATTCGGACGCCCGCCGCCGCGGCTACGCCGCCGACATCACCACCTGGGGCCAGCTGGGCCTGACCGGGAACTGGGCAGACAAGCCCATCCACATCTACGGCTTCTACTGGCGGGACGACGTTACCTGGTACTTCCGCGACATGGTCAGCTATGACGCGCCCTTCAAGGCCAGCTACAGGGCGCCGGGCGAGGGCCTGTCGCGCAGGACCCCCGCCGTCGCCAGGGACCTGATGCAGACCCTGACGTCCGATCCCTACGCCATCGGCTTTGGCAACTTTTCGTACCAGACCGACGGCGTCAAAGCCCTGGCCCTGTCGGACGAGCACGGCGTCCTCAGCCAGCCGATCCTGGGTGACATGGTCAGCGGCCGATATCCTTTGCAACGCTCGATCTACATCTATGTGAACCGCAAGCCCGGCCAGCCGCTCAGCCCCCTGATCAAGGAGTTCCTGACCTTCGTGCTCAGCAAGGAAGGGCAGGACTTGGTGCAACGGGACCACTACCTGCCCCTGACAGCGGCCATGGCCGCCGCCGAGCGGGCCAAGCTGAACTAGGGCGCGCCGATGAAGATCAGACTTGCCACCGCGCTCCTCGCTGCGCTGACGGCGCTGCAAGGCGCCCCGGCCCATGCGCAGCCCAACCCCGCGCAGACTGAGGTGGACTCGTTCCCCGCCTATGCCCCCCAGCAGCCGGTGTCCGGCGTGGTGCGCAATGCCGGCAGCGGCCTGAACGGCTTGCTGGCGCTCTGGGAGGCGGACTTCGCCAAATATCAGCCCGGCATTCGCTTCGAGGATCATCTGCCCAGCGGCGACGCCGCCATCGGGGCCCTGGAGGCCGGCGCCGCCGACCTGGCCGTAAACGGCCGCGAACCGGTCCTGACCGAGTTCCTGTCCTTCGCGGAGGTGTTCGGCAACGACGGGCCATTCCAGGTCACCGTCGCCACCGGCTCCTACGACAAGCTTGGGCGCACCTGGGCCGAGGTGATCTTCGTTAACCGCGACAACCCGATCGCCCACCTCACCATGGCGCAGCTGGACGGCGTCTTCGGCGCCGAGCGCACCGGCGGCTACCAGGGCTACAAATGGACATCGAAACTGGCCAGGAGCGCGTCGAAGAACATCCGCACCTGGGGCCAACTTGGCCTGACCGGCGCCTGGGCGAACAAGCCGATCCACACCTATGGCTATGCGCCCACCGGCATGTCGAACTTCTTTGAACTGACGGTGTTCCACGGCGGGGTGAAATGGAACCCGAACTACCGCCAGTATGTCGAGACCACGGCCAAACAGGCCACCGACCACGCCGGCACCACCGACCAGATGCTCACTGACCTGTCCCACGACCAGTACGGCATCGCCTGGGCGGGAGTCGCGCACGCCGTCGGCAAGCCGGCGGTGAAGTCGATCGCCCTGGGGACGGACCCGCGTGGCCCCTTCATCGCCCCGACTCTGGAGACCGTGCGGGCGCGCACCTACCCCCTGACCCGCAGTATCTTCATCCAGCTGAACCGCCCGCCGGGAACCCCGATCAGCCCGCAGATCAAGGAATTCCTGCGCTACATCCTCAGCCGCCAGGGCCAGTCGGTGGTCCTGCGCCAAGGCGAGTATCTCCCGCTCACCCGGGACGAACTGGACCGGCAGCTCCGCGCCCTGGACTAAAGGCGCGGGCGCGGTGGGACGGGGTGAGCCCGTCGATCTGCCTCTTAAGCCCCGACCCCTTCCAGCACCGCATCCAGCGCCGCCTCGTCGTCGAACACCACCTGCACCGGCCAGGGTGTGACCCGCGCCTGCCAGGCCGGGAGCAGCCGCGCCCAGTCCTTTTCGCTGGTCAGCAGCCCCGCCCCCTCTTCGGCCGCCCGGCGCGCCAGGAACTTCAGCACCCCCTCCGGGATGCGGGCGTGGTCCGCGAAGGGGGCGAAGTCGACTAGGTCGCAGCCCGCGGCGATCAGGGCCTGCTCCATCTTCCAGGGCTTGCCGATGCCGGCGAAAGCCAGTTGCTTGCCGCCGGGCGGTGGGACCGCCGGCTCCAGGTGAGCGGCGAGCACGGGCTTGCCTGGGAACAGCGCCAGCAGCGCCGGATCGGCGGCCGGCAGGTCGGCGGGCAGCAGCACGATCACCGCGT
>DASVMY010000110.1:0-63203 GCA_036384135.1 Caulobacteraceae bacterium
CGAGGGGGAGGGGCTCTAAGCGTTCGGCCAGCCCAAAGGGTTTCTCACATGCCAACCCCATCTGACCGCCAAAGCCAAATCGGGCGGACCCAGATCGGGGTGCTGGTCGCCGCCACGGCGGGGAATTTCGTCAGCGCCACCCCGGCGGTGCAGACGGTGTTCAGCCTGTTTCTGGTGCCGATCTCCGCCGAGTTCCATTGGCCAAGGGCGCAGGTCTCCTTCGCCCTGACCCTGATGGCGGTGGTGACGGCGGCCTGCTACCCGCTGGTGGGCCGGCTTTCGGACCAAGTGGGGCCGCGGCGGATGATCGTGCCGGGCAATCTCGTGTTCGCGGCCCTGGTGGCGGCCCTGTCGCTGGCGACCGGCGGCCTGTGGCAGTTCTACGCCCTGTTCGCGGTGATGGCGGCGGCCTCCTCCGTGGTCTCGACCATGATGTACACCAAGGTGGTCACCGGCTGGTTCGACGCCGGGCGGGGACGGGCCCTGGGGCTGACGGCGGGGCTGGGCAACGGGGCCGGGGCGACGGTGATGCCGATCGTGGCCGGGCTGCTGATGGCCAGGTTCGGCTGGCGCGGCGCCTACCAGGGCATCGGCGTGCTGGTGGCGCTGATCGGGTTTCCGCTGCTGTGGATGTTTCTGCGCGACCCGCCGCCGCCTTCGGCGCGGGCGGCGCAGGCGGAGGGCGACGGCATGACCTTGGCCGAGGCGGCGCGCACCCAGACCTTCTGGGTGATGCTGATCGCCATCGCGCTGGGGGCCGGCTGCGTGACGGCGGTGTTTACCCACGTCGCGCCGGTGCTGGGCGACCACAAGGTGAGCCAGGGCCTGATCATCGGGGTGATCTCGACCTTCGCCCTGGTCTGCGCCGCCTGGCAAATCGCCATCGGCTGGCTTCTGGACCGCACCGATGCGCCGAGGATCGCGGCGCCGTTCTACATCGTGGCCGCCGTCGGGGTGCTGATGATGCAGCGCAGCACGGGGGCGCCGATGCTGCTGCTGTCGGGCGCCCTGATGGGGATTGGCCTCGGGACCGAGTTCGGGGCGCTGCCGTTCTTCATCTCGCGCTACTTCGGGCTGAAGGCCTACGGCGCGGTGAGCGGGGTGATGTACGCCGTGGTCATATTGATGCAAGGCATAACCCCGGTGCTGATGGACGCGGTGTTCGACGCCAAGGGTTCCTACGACCTGGCGCTCTATGCCGTGGTGGCGGCCCTGGTGGCGGGGGCTGCGCTGCTGCTGACGCTGAAGCCGTATGGGCGGGCGGCGGAGACCGCGGCGCTTCAGCCGGAAACGGCCTGACCCCACACCGCCCGTGTTGACGCTCCCCCGCCGCCGCACCCTCGTGTAGCGTCACGTAAAAGGGCGGAGACGGGCATGGACCTGCTGCATCAGGGCGCGACGCGGACGTGGGTTCATCCGGAGACGGTGTCCGCCGGGCGGCTGCCCATGCGGGCGACGCTGACGCCCTATCCCGATGCGGCGCGGGCCCTCGCGCGCGGAGACTCGCCGTGGGTGCGGTCGCTGAACGGGGACTGGCGGTTCGCGCTGGTGGAGCGGCCCGAGGCGATCCCAGCGGACTTCGCGGCGGCGGGGTTCGACGAGGCCGGCTGGGCGGAGCTGCCCGTGCCGTCGAACTGGACCATGCACGGCTACGACAAGCCCCACTACACCAATGTCCAGATGCCGTTCCCCGGCTCGCCGCCGCATGTGCCGGACGAAAACCCCACCGGGCTCTATCGGCGGACGTTCCAGGTCCCCGCCGGCTGGGCGGGGCGGCGGGTGGTGCTGCAGGTGGGGGGCGCCGAGAGCGTGCTCTATGTCTGGGTCAACGGCACGCCGGTGGGGATGGGCAAGGACTCCCGCCTGCCGCAGGCTTTCGATGTCACCGCCTTCGTGCGGCCGGGGGAAGAGAACCTGCTGGCCTGTGCGGTGGTGAAGTGGTCGGATGCGTCCTACGTCGAAGACCAGGACCAGTGGTGGATGGGGGGCATCCACCGCGACGTGACCCTCTGGTCCACGGGGCCGACCTATATCGCCGACGTCTTCGCGCGCGCCGAGCCGGACGCGGAGTTCCAGGATGGGACCCTGAGCGTCACCGCCAAGCTGGGGTTCACCGGCGCGCCGGAGGATGGCTGGAACTTCGAGGTCCAGCTCTTCGACGCCGGCGGGCGGGCGGTGTTGGAGACGCCCCTGTCGGCGTCGGTGAAGGCCGATTGGTCGACCCACAACCCCTATCGCGGCCCGTTGGGGGTGGTGACGCTGAGTGCGCCGGTGGCGGCGCCGGCCCTGTGGTCCACCGAAGCGCCGAACCTCTACACCGTGGTGGTCAGCCTGGTGGGCGCCGACGGCGTGGTGGTGGAGGCGACGTCATGCCGGACGGGCTTCCGGCGTGTGGAGATCGGCGACCGGGCGCTGTTGATCAACGGCCAGGCGGTGATGATCGCCGGCATGAACCGCCACGAGCACGACCCGGTGCGCGGCAAGGCGGTGACCCGCGAGGCTATGGTCGCCGACATCCATCTGATGAAGCAGTTCAACGTCAACGCCGTGCGCACCTCGCACTATCCCAACGCCGAGGCCTGGTACGACCTCTGCGACGAATACGGCCTCTATCTGGTGGACGAGACCAACCTGGAAAGCCACGCCTTCATCCACGACCTCTGCGCCGACCCCCGCTACGCCGCCCAGTTCGTGGAGCGCGGCCTGCGGATGGTGGAGCGGGACAAGAACCATCCCAGCGTCATCGTCTGGTCCTTGGGCAATGAGAGCGGCTATGGCCCGAACCACGACGCCATGGCCGGCTGGATGCGCGGCGCCGACCCATCGCGGCCGTTGCACTATGAAGGGGCGACCTGGGGCTGGGACGAGGCGGCGACGGGCCATCCCCGGCGCGGGGTGGTGACCAGCGGCAAGAGCGGCGGCGGCGAGCGGGCCAGCGACCTGATCTGCCCGATGTATCCGCCCATCGACGCCCTGGTGCGCTGGGCGGAGGCGAACGATCCGCTCGACCGGCGGCCGATGATCCTGTGCGAATATTCCCACGCCATGGGCAATTCCAACGGCAGCCTGGGCGATTACTGGGACGCCTTCGAGCGCTGTGACGGCCTGCAGGGCGGCTTCATCTGGGAATGGTGCGACCATGGCATCGCCCGCAAGACGCAGGACGGGCGGGCGTACTTCGCCTATGGCGGCGACTTCGGCGACACGCCCAACGACCTCAACTTCTGTTGCGACGGGATCGTTTCGGCCGACCGGGTCCCGCATCCGGGGCTGTGGGAGTTCAAGGCGGTGGCGGCGCCGGTGTCGGCGGCCTGGGCGGACCAGGCCAAGGGGACCGTCGAGGTCCGGAACAAGCGCCACTTCACCGATCTTGGCGACCTGAAGGGCAGCTGGGCGCTGGAGGTGGACGGCGAGGCGGTGGCGTCGGGGGCGCTGGCTTTGCCGGCGATCGGCCCGGGGCGGGCCGCGGTGGTGAGCTTCCCGATGCCGAAGCTGTCGCTGTGGGCCGGGCAGGAGGCGTTGCTGATGCTGCGCTTTTGCCTGCGCGAGGCCACGGCCTGGGCGCCGGCGGGGCATGAGGTGGGTTGGGCGCAGTTGCCTGTCGACCTGCCGGTGGTGGTGGCGAAGCCGGTCGCAAGACGCGGCGGGGCCTTGGCGGCGGAGGACGCCGGCGGCCTGATCCGGGTGAGCGGGGAAGGGTTCGAGGTCAGCTTTTCCCGCGCCGAGGGGCGGATGGGACCGCTGGTCTGGAACAATCACCTGCTGCTCGAGGCGGGGCCGAGGCTGCAGCTCTGGCGCGCCGCCACCGACAACGACGGCATCAAGGGCTGGAGCGGGCAGAGGCGAAAGCCCCTGGGGCGCTGGCGCGAGTGGGGCCTGGACGCTCCCCTGGCGCTGGGCGAACCGGTGATCAGCGTCAGCCAGCGGGGCGGCGCCGTTCGGATCAGCATCGAGCAGGTTGCCTCGTGCGCGGCGGCGGCGCGGGCGGTGGCGCACCGGCACGACTACGAAGTGTTCGCGGACGGCCGGGTGCGGGTGGCCAATGTCTTCGAGGTGGACGAGGCCCTAAGCGACCTGCCGCGCCTGGGGGTGACCATGGTGGCGCCGGAGGGGCTGGAGGCGCTGGAGTGGTTCGGACGGGGCCCGCTGGAAAACTACAGCGACCGCCGGCGCGCCGCATGGATCGGGCGGTTCGCCGGCACGGTGAGCGGCCAGTACACCGACTACGTCATGCCCCAGGAGCACGGCAACAAGACCGGCCTGCGGTGGCTTGCGCTGGCGGGCGAGGGGGCGGGCGTGCGGTTTACGCCGGAGGCGCCGTGCGGAGGCTCGGCCAGCCATTTCACCGCCGACGACCTCTACGCGGCGACCCACACCACCGACCTGACGCCGCGTCGCGAAGTGATCGTGAACCTGGATGTCGGCCAGCGGGGCCTGGGCACAGCCAGCTGCGGCCCCGACACCCTGGAACGCTACCGGATCGGGCCGGGGCGGCACGAACTGGCGTTCACCATCGAGGGGTTCGCGGTGGGGTGAAGACGCCGCGCTCGATCTAAGGCTGCAGCGCCTTGGGCAGGGCCGCCGCCTCTGCATGGGACAGCTGGCTCAGCTTGCTGACGATGCAGGGGACGGCGAAACCGCTGCCGTCGCTGACCTTCAGGTCGATATCCAGGGCGTCGCAGATGGAGTCGCCGCGCAGCCTGGTGACCAGGTGGGCGTTGGGATAGTGCAGGTCAGGGCAGGCGCTGGACAGGTCCAGCCGGTAAATCTGCCGGAGACCGACGCGGATGTAGATCGACTTGCCGTCGTCGGTGGCCTTCCAGCCCTGCCAGTCCCGGGAGAAGAAACAGCTCGGCGCAGGGGCCTTGGAGGGCTCGGGCTGGGCGCTGGGCGCGCAGGCAAGGGCCAGGACGCCGACGGCGCCGATCATGGACAGGATATGGGATGCGCGCATGGCGCCGCTCCTTCTTAGGTCCCCGCGCCGGGCAGTGTAGCGCGATTTCCGGCGGAGTTTGAGCACCAATCCGCGCCGCGCGCGTCAGGCGTTCGTCTGGTGGGCGAAGGGCGAGGTCGCGGACCTGGCGGCGGCCATCGCCTCTGCCCGCCGCGCGTCCACCGCCCGCGCCAGCCGTTCGAGCACCCACACCGAGGTCTCCCAGTCGATGCAGCCGTCGGTGATCGAGCGGCCGTAGACCAAGCCTCCATTGGGAGGGGCGCCGGCGCTGAGGTCCTGGCGGCCGGCCAGCAGGTTGCTCTCCACCATCAGGCCGAAGATGCGGCGTTCGCCGCCCTCGATCTGGCGGGCGATGTCGTCGGCGACGCCGGGCTGGCGTTCCGGCTGCTTGCCGCTGTTGCCATGGGAGGCGTCGATCATCAGCCGTTGCGGCATGCCCGCCGCCGCCATCTGGCCGGCCGCGGTCGCGACGCTGGCGGCGTCATAGTTAGGCTCCCGTCCGCCCCGTAGGACGACGTGGGTGTCCGCATTGCCGGCGGTGGCGACGATGGCCGAGCGGCCGTCCTTGGTGACGCTCAGGAAGTGATGCGGCTGGCTTGCCGCCTTGACCGCGTCGATGGCGATCTGGATGTCGCCGCCGGCCCCGTTCTTGAAGCCCACCGGGCAGGAGAGGCCCGACGCCAGCTCGCGGTGGATCTGGCTCTCGGTGGTGCGCGCCCCGATCGCGCCCCAGGCCACCAGGTCGGCGATGTACTGCGGGGTGATCACGTCCAGGAACTCGCAGGCGGCGGGCAGGCCCAGGTCGTTGACCTGCAGCAGCAGCTGGCGGGCGGTGTGCAGGCCTTCGTCGATACGGAAGCTGCCGTCCAGGCGCGGGTCGTTGATCAGCCCCTTCCACCCCACCGTGGTGCGCGGCTTTTCGAAATAGACCCGCATGACGATCTCCAGCGAGCCCTGCAGCCGCTCGCGTTCGGCGGCCAGGCGGCGGGCGTAGTCCATGGCCGCCCTGGTGTCGTGGATCGAACAGGGGCCGATCACCACCACCAGCCGGTCATCCGATCCATGCAGGATCGACTGCACGGCGGCGCGGGCGGCGGTGACGGTCTCGCCGGTGCGGCGGCTGACCGGCAGGTCCTCGATCAGCTCGGCGGGCGCGCGCAGGGGCGTGATCGACCGGATGCGCAGGTCGTCCGTGGTTGCGAGGGTCAGATCTGGGGTGGGGTCTTGCATGTCGGGGCTCCGAGGTGGGGACCGGCGCCGGCGGCATGAAAAAGCCGCCAGGATCGCTGGCGGCTGGTGAAGGTTCGTTTTGATCCTAGGTCAGGTCAAGCCGAACACGTCCCGTCCTCCGCCAGCGGCTTCGGATTGCCAAAAATACCAAAAGTAGGTCTGGGCGACGGACGTGATCATTGCCCGGTCCGCTTAGCCCGGATTTACGGCGCTGTCACGCGGGAAGGGGCGGCTGGCCACCCACACCAGGCCGGTCCAGTCAGCGCCGTCATAGGCGGCGGTGAAGTCCAGCGACGGCTCGCGGGTCAGGCCCAGCCGGGTCATGACCGCCTGGGAGCGGGCGTTGTCGGCGGCGGTGTAGCTGAGCACCTCGGTGAGGCCGCAGCGGCCGAAAGCGTCGTCCAGCGTGGCGCGGGCGGCTTCGGTGACATAGCCGTGGCCCCAGGCCGCGCGGGTGAGGCGCCAGCCGATCTCGACGCCGGGCGCGCGGGGATGGCCCTCGCCGATCGGCATGATGCCGGTGTAGCCGAGGAAGGCGACGGCCTTGTCTTCCATGACCCAGCGGGTGAAGCCGTGGTCGGCGTAGGCGCCCTGGTAGCGGCGCATCTTGGCCAGGGTGGCGGCCCGGTCGATGGGCGGGGCGTCGACCATCACCGCCGGGTCAGCGGCCATGGCGGCGAAGGCGTCCAGGTCCTGGTCGATCCAGGGGCGCAAGGTCAGGCGGGGCGTGGTCAGGATCATGGGGTGGTTCGTCCTACCCTCCCGCCGCCAGGATCGCCGCCAGGCCCTCGCGGTAGGTGGGGTAGGCGGGGCGCCAGCCGAGTTCGGCCTTGGCCTGGGCGTTGGAGACGCGCTTGGTTTCGCTCCAGAATCGTCGGCCGGCGGGGGACAGGGCGGCCAGGTCGACGGGTTCTTCGGCGGGGACGGGCAGGCCCAGCAGGTAGGCGGCGTGGGCGGTGACGTCGGCGCTGGGGGCCGGTTCGTCGTCGCAGAGATTGTAGATCGCTCCGGGTCTGGCCCGGACCTGGGGGTGGGCCAGGGCGGCGGCCACGGCGGCGGCGGCGTCGTCCAGGTGCAGGCGGGAGAAGACGTGACCGGGCTTGGTCAGGCGGCGGGCGTCGCCGGCGCGCAGGCGGTCGAAGGCGGAGCGGCCGGGGCCGTAGAGGCCGGGCAGGCGGAAGACGGCCAAGGACGCGCCGATGCTGTCGGCCAGGGTCCTCCACGCGGCCTCCGCCTCCACGCGGCGAACCGCTTCGGCTGAGAGCGGGGCTGGCGGTGTTTGCTCGAACACCCAGCGTCCAGCGTGGTCGCCGTAGACGCCAGTGGTGGAGAGATAGCCGATCCAGGGCGCGGGGGCTGCGCGGCCCAGCAGCGCCGGGCCGAGGGCCTCAAGGCCAGGGCATCCCGCCTCGTCCGGCGGCGCGGTGATCAGGACGGCGTCGATGGTCTGGATTTGGCGGGCGACGGCCGCGCCATCGGCCGGGTCGAGGGGTGTGACGTCCTGGGCTGTCAGGGCGTCGGCGGCCTCTGGTATCCTGGCCGTGGCGGCGATGGACCAGTTCTCGCCCTTCAGACGCTTGCCGAGTGCGGCCCCGACGCCGCCGTAGCCGAAGATCAATATGCGGGAGCCGCTCACCCCTTCAGCAGGCCGGCGGCCATGTCCCGCACGGCGTCGCCATGCCCCGGATGCTTCAAGCCGAAGGCCAGGTTGGCGCGCAGCAGGCCCAGGACGTCGCCGCAGTCGTAGGTGGTCCCCTGGTATTCCAGGGCGTGGAAGTCCTGGATGCCCATCAACAGCAACATGGCGTCGGTGAGCTGGACCTCGCCGCCCGCGCCGCGATGGTGCTTGCCCAGCATGTCGAAGATCTCGGGGTGCAGGATGTAGCGGCCGGAGATGAACAGGTTGGAAGGCTCCGTGCCCGGCGGCGGCTTCTCCACCATGCCGGTCATGGTCTTCAGCCGTCCGTCGAAGCCGTCGGCGGCGGCGCCCAGGGAGACGATGCCGTATTTGTGGGCCTGGCCGGGCGGGGCGGGCTCCACGGCGACGATGTTGCCGCCGACGGCGTTGAAGGCGTCGATGCATTGCTTCAAGGCGGCGGGGGCGGCGTCCATCAGCATGTCGGGCAGCATCACCGCGAAGGGCTCGTCGCCGATCAGGTCGCGGGCGCACCAGACCGCGTGGCCAAGGCCATGGGCGGCCATCTGGCGCACGAAGCTCATCTGGCCGGGCTGGGGCAGGTCGGCGGTGACCAGGTCCAGGACCTCGCCCTTGTGCTTGGCCTTGAGCTGGGACTCCAGTTCGACGTTGTGGTCGAAATAGTCCTCGATGGCGCCCTGGCCGCGGCCGAGGATGAAGATGAAGTGCTCGATGCCGGCGGCCCGGCCCTCCTCGACCACGTGCGCCAGGATAGGCCGGTCGAAAACGTTGAGCAGGTTCTTGGGCGTCGCCTTGGCGGCGGGCATGGCCCGGGTTCCGAAACCCGCCACCGGCAGGACTGCCTTTCGTACAGGTCGCATGAGGGCCCTCTTACTGACGCTGAGATAGACGAGCGCACGGCCCCTTCAAAATCAATTGCGGCGATCGAGGAACCATCACGCTTCCGTGTTCGTTTCGGCCACGCATCTGGAGGATTTCCCTATGACCTATCGCACCACCGTGGCCGTCATGTTGGCGGTCGGCCTGGCCTGTGGCCTCGGCGCTTGCCAAAAGAAGGCCGACACCTCGGCCGCGACGTCCGACACCACCACCACGGCCCCGGCGGATACGAGCGCGAGTTCGTCGGCCATGACGCCGGCGGAAAGTTCGGCAATGGCCCCCAGCGGAACCTCGTCGACCGGCGCCACCACCAAGAGCGATTCTTCCAAGACCCAGTAAGGACTGGATTTTCGGACGGCTAAGGGCCCCTTCCCGGGAGACCGGGAAGGGGCCCTTTGGCGTTTCGATATGGGCTGGGTGAGGGGATTGTGATGTCCCTGATCCCGTAAACACCCGTCACCCCGGACAAGCTGCGTAGCGGCGCCGATCCGGGGTCGGCCGCGCCGGCTCCTCGCTGGAATTCGTCTTTGCGCCGTGGGGCCGGCCCCGGCTCTTTGCTTCGCTTCGGCCGGGGCGACGGTGCGTGGGGTAGTGGTTCGCTCCCCCTATTCCACCGTCACCGACTTGGCCAGGTTGCGCGGCTGGTCGACGTCCGCCCCCTTCTGGACGGCAACGTGGTAGGCCAGCAGCTGGATCGGCACGGCGAACACCAGGGGCGCGATCACCGGGTCGCAGGCCGGGGCGATGATCACGCGGGCGCCTTCGGGGGCGTGCCGGGCGCCCTCCTCGTCGGTGATCAGCACGATCTTGCCGCCGCGGGCGATGACCTCGCTCATGTTCGAGGCGGTCTTGTCGAACAGCTCGTCGGTGGGGGCGATGACGATGATCGGGGTGGCTTCGTCCACCAGGGCGATGGGGCCGTGCTTCAGCTCGCCGGCGGCATAGCCCTCGGCGTGGATATAGCTGATTTCCTTGAGCTTCAGGGCGCCTTCCAGGGCCAGGGGAAACATCGCCCCGCGGCCCAGGTAGAGCACGTCGCGGGCGCGGGCGATATCGCCGGCGATGGACTGGATGGCCTCTTCCAGGGCGATGGCCTGGGCGATCAGGCGGGGGGTCTCAAGCAGCAGAGTGCACAGGCGCGCCTCCTCCGCTGCGTCGATCTTGCCCCGTTGGCGGGCGGCGGCGATGGCGATGGCGGTCAGCGCCGCGACCTGGGAGGTGAAGGCCTTGGTGGAGGCGACCCCGATCTCCGGCCCGGCATGGGTGGGGAACAGCACGTCGGCTTCCCGCGCCATGGTGGACTCGTGGTTGTTGACCAGGGCGGCGGTCTGGATGCCGCGGGCCTTGCACCAGCGCAGGGCGGCCAGGGTGTCGGCGGTCTCGCCGGACTGGGACACGGCCATGGCCAGGGCGCCCGGGTTGAGCGCCGGCTGGCGGTAGCGGAACTCCGAGGCGATCTCGACGTCGGTGGGCAGGCCGGCCAGGCGCTCGAACAGATAGCGGGCGATCATGCCGGCATAGGAGGCGGTGCCGCAGGCGATGATCTGCAGCCGGTCGACCTTGGCGAAATCGACCCCCGGCGAGCTGGCAGTGGCGGTGACCGGGTCGATATAGGCCGACAGGGTGTGCTGGCAGGCGTCCGGCTGGTCGTGGATCTCCTTTTCCATGAAGTGCCGGTAGTTGCCCTTTTCCACCAGGGCGGCGGCGGGGGAGACCAGCCGCTCGGAGCGGGTGACCGGGACGCCGGCAGCGTCGAAGATGCGGGCGCTGTCATGGTCAATGGCGACGAAATCGCCCTCTTCCAGATAGGTGATGCGGTTGGTGAAGGGGCCCACCGCCAGGGCGTCGGAGCCGATGAACATCTCGCCGCGGCCATGGCCCACCACCAGGGGGCTGCCCCGGCGGGCGCCCATGACCAGCTGGTCCTCGCCGTCGATGAGGATGCCGAGCGCGAAGGCGCCGGTGAGGCGGTCGAGGGTGGTTTTCAGGGCGACCAGGGGTTCGAGGCCCTTCTGGATGTGGTGGTCCAGCAACTGGGCGATGACCTCGGTGTCGGTCTCGCTCTCGAAGGTGCGGCCCTCGGCCTTCAGCTCTTCGCGCAGGGGTGCGTAGTTCTCGATGATGCCGTTGTGCACCAGGGTGACACGGCCGGAGCGGTGGGGGTGGGCGTTGCGCTGTGACGGGGCGCCGTGGGTGGCCCAGCGGGTGTGGCCGATGCCCACCGTGCTGGTCAGCGGCTCTTGGTCGAGAAGGTTCTCCAGCGCCCGGATCTTGCCCTGCGCCCGGCGCCGCTCGACGTGGTCGCCCACCACCGCGGCGACCCCGGCGGAGTCGTAGCCGCGGTACTCCAGGCGCTTGAGGCTTTCGATCAGACGGTCCGTAACCGGCGCCACGCCGACGATGCCAATGATGCCGCACATGCGAGGGGCTTACCTTTCGGAAACGGACTTTGTGGAACGGCGGGCGCCGGGATAGTGTTTGGCCTGACCAAACTTCGCGAACGAGGCGTTTAGCATCCGCAAAGGCCGGGTCACCTAAATCTCAGTTTCGCATCATTTCGGCGAATGGAAGACGCATAGCGATGGGCAAACGCTCGTATTTCGGCACCGACGGCATCCGCGGTCAGGCCAACCAGTTCCCCATGACCGCCGAGGTGGCGCTGCGGGTGGGGCTGGCGGCCGGCCGGCTGTTCTCCACCGGCGACGACCGGCGCCACCTGGTGGTGATCGGCAAGGACACCCGCCTGTCGGGTTATATGCTGGAGCCGGCCCTGGTGGCGGGCTTCACCAGCATGGGCATGGACGTGCGCCTGTTCGGGCCCTTGCCCACCCCGGCGGTGGCGATGATGACCCGCTCCATGCGCGCGGACCTGGGGGTGATGATCACCGCCTCGCACAACGATTTTGGCGACAACGGCATCAAGCTGTTCGGCCCGGACGGCTACAAGCTGTCCGACGAGATGGAAGCGCGCATCGAGGCGCACATGGACGAGGGCCTGCAGGACGGCCTGGCCCAGCCCAAGGCGCTGGGCCGCGTGGCGCGGATGGACGAGGCCCAGGCGCGCTATATCGAGCTGGTCAAGGCGACCCTGCCCCGGTCGCTCAGCCTGAACGGCCTGCGCGTGGCCATCGATTGCGCCCACGGCGCGGCCTACAGGGTGGCCCCCACGGCGCTGTACGAACTGGGCGCCGAGGTGGTGGAGATCGGCGTCTCGCCCAACGGCTTCAACATCAACGACGAGTGCGGCTCGACCTATCCGGCCACCATCTCCAAGGCGGTGAAGGACTACCGCGCCGACATCGGCATCGCGCTGGACGGCGACGCCGACCGGTTGCTGATCGTCGACGAGAAGGGCCGCGTGGTCGACGGCGACCAGATCATGGCCATCATCGCCTCGGCCTGGGCGGCCAAGGACAAGCTGGCCGGCGGCACGGTGGTGGCCACGGTGATGTCGAACCTGGGCCTGGAGCGGTTCCTGTCGGCGCGGGGCCTGAAGCTGGAGCGCACGCCGGTGGGCGACCGCTCGGTGATGGCCCGCATGCGCGAGGGCAAGTTCAACCTGGGCGGCGAACAGAGCGGCCACATCATCATGTCCGACCACTCCACCACCGGCGACGGCCTGATCGCGGCCCTGCAGGTGCTGGCCGAGATGGTCCGCTCCGGCCAGCCGATGAGCACCCTGGCCCGCCAGTTCGAGCCGGTGCCGCAAAAGCTGGAGAACGTCCGCTTCGCCGGCGGCAAGCCGCTGGAGAGCGAGGCGGTGAAGAGCGCCATCGCCTCGGCTGAGCTGAAGCTGAACGGCTCTGGCCGGGTGCTGGTCCGCGCCTCGGGCACCGAGCCCCTGATCCGCATCATGGCCGAGGGCGACGACGAAAAGCTGGTCGGCCAGCTGGTGCGCGAGATCGCTGGGGCGGTGAAGGCGGCGGCGGCTTAGGGAGGCGCGGCAGGCCGGCTCCCGCCGGCCGGCGCGTTCAGGCCGCTTCCCTCCGCGTGTCCGCCGCCGGGATTTCGAAGGTCACCCGAAGACCCACGCCCTTGCTGGCCGCCTCGGCGAAGATCCTGCCGGAATGGAGGTGGATGATGCTCTGGCAGATGGTCAGTCCCAGGCCGCTGCCACGATCGCCATCCTTGGGGACGTTGAAGCGGACGAACCGTTCGAAAATCCGCTGGCGCTGGCTGCGGGTGAGACCGGGTCCCTGGTCCTCGATGGACACCCGCCAGACACCGTCGGCGATGGTGGAGCGCAGGCTGATCAAGCCGTCCGGCGGTGAGGCGTTGACGGCGTTGGTCAGCACGTTCAGGAGCACCTGGCGCACCCACTTCTCCTCGAAGGCCGGCTTGCCTTCGCCCTCGTGGCTGTAGGTGAAGCGCTTGCCGTAGTGTTCGGCCAGGGCGGTGGCGTCCTGATGGAAAGCTTCCAGCAGATGCGCCGGCGACTGCGGCTTCAGCTTGAAGACGATGGCCTGGGCATTGGCGCGCGAGAGGAACAGCAGCTCGTCGATGATCTGGTTGAGCCGGGCCAGTTCCTCGATCTGCACCAGCACGGCCTCGGTATGGGTGGCCGAGAGGCCGCCGTCCACAAGCATCTTCTCGGCATGCAGCCGCACCAGCGACAGGGGCGTTTTCAACTCGTGCGAGGCCTCGTCGGAGAAGCGGCGGACCTGGTCGAAGGCCTGTTCCAGGCGCTCGAACATCTGGTTGAGCAGCCGCACGAGGTCGGCCACCTCGTCGTTCACGTCGGGGGTCGGGATGCGTTCGCTGAGGTTGTCGGAGCGGATGCGGTTGGCGGTTTCGGCGATCAGCCGGATGGGCCGCAGGATCACGCGGCTGAGCCAGAATCCGACCCCGATGCTGACCAGCAGCATGGCCGCCAGCAGGGCGGCGCAGACCTTCACATAGGCCCGCATGCTCTCGCGCATCGCCCGCGTGGGCGTGGCGATGGTGACGTCGAAGGGCGGCATCAGGAATTCGTTGACGCGAGTCTCGCCGACGCCGGCAATGACGGCGTCGTAGGTCCGCTTGCCCTTGATGTCGGGGATGGCCCGGCCGTGCAGGTTGCTGGAATAGAAGTGGACGCCGGTCTTGGGGCTCTCCACCGAGATGTAGAACAGGGCCGAGGAGTACTCGCTGGTCTCGCGAATCCTCTGGTCCAGGATCTGGGAGTTGAGGTTCTTGTAGTCGGCGCCGAGCCGGGCCTTGATCTGCTGGAACCCGGCGTAGTTGAGCTGGTCCAGGCCGTGTGAGAGCTGACCGGCCAGGAGCTCGTAGCCGATGGCGAAGAGGATCGCGAGCGTCGCGGTGGCGCTGAGGGCGTAGAGCAGGACCAACCGGGCGCCGATGGACCTCATATCAACTGATAGCCTATGCCGCGTACGGTCTTGAACACCGGCCGGCCGGCATAGCCTTCGAGCTTGGAGCGAAGTCGGCTCATATAGACGTCCAGCAGGTTGGTATCGACGTCGTAGTGCGAGGACCAGATCTTCTCCGAGATCAGGGTCCGGGTCAGCACCCGTCCGCCGTTCTGCATGAAGATCTCCAGCAGGGCGTATTCGCGGCCGGTGAGGTCCACGGCCTGGCCGTTGACATGGACCGTGTGGCCCAGGAGGTCGAGACGGATGCCGGCCCGTTCGAGCACGGTTTGCTTAGTCACCGACTGGCGGCGCAGCAGAGCCCGCAGGTGGGCCAGTAGCTCTTCGAGGCTGAACGGCTTGGGCAGGTAGTCGTCGGCGCCGTAGTCGAGGCCCTTGATGCGGTCCTCCAGGCTGTCGCGGGCGCTGAGGATCAGCACCGGTTCGGTGAAGCCGCTGGCCCGCCACTCCTGCACCAGGTTCAGGCCATCGCCGTCGGGCAGGTTCAGGTCCAGCACAATGACGTCGTAGTGCCCTTCGGACAGGGCGTCGCTGGCGGCGGCGCAGGTCTTCACCCACTCGGTCGTATAGGCGTGCTCGGAGAGTCCCTGTTTCAGGAACTGGCCCAGGCGAATCTCATCTTCGACGATCAGAACTTTCATGCGCCGCCGGTCTTTGTGCAAAGCAGCCCGAGAAATCTAAATGGGCATTCAGTCGCTTGTTAGCTTCAATTCAGGCTGAACGCCTAACTTCCCCGCCAATCAAGGACGTTCGAAGCATAAGGGGAGACGCGTGCGCAAGGGTCTGATTTCGGGGGCGGCGATCCTCGCCCTCACGACGGCGGTCGCCATGGGATTTGGGGGCCACGCGGCCGGCGCCCAGCTCTACAGGATGGAATCGGCCACGCCCCTGCCGGGCAAGTCGCCCAGCTGGGACTACCTCAGCTTCGACGCCGCGCGGTCCTACCTCTTCCTGGGCCGCCGCGCTGACGGGGTCACGGTCTATGATGTGCGGGCCCATAAGGTGGTGGCGACCATCGCCGACTCGAAGGGCGCCAACATGGCCACCCTCGTGCCCGAATTCGACCGCGGCTACACCACCAACGGCGACGGCTCGACCACGGTCTTCAGCCTGTCGACCCTCAAGACGATCACCCGCATCAAGCTTGGCGACAGCGCCGACGCGGCCTTCTTCGATCCGGCGACCAGGCAGCTTGCCTTTACCATGGGCGACAGCCATCAGCTCACCTTCATGGACGCGGCGACCGGCGCGATCACCGGCCGCCTGCACATGGAGGCCGAAGAACTGGAAGGCGTGGCGCCCGACGGCAAGGGCTCGCTCTATGTGGTCGAGCGCGACATCGGCAAGGTGGCCAAGATCGACGCGGCGGCGCGCGCCGTGGTCGCCGAGTGGCCGCTGCCAAAGTGCGACCTGCCCACCGGTGTCGCCCTGGACCGCGCCAATGGACGCCTGTTCCTAGGCTGCAAGGGCGAGCATCCGGTCCTGACCGTGCTGGACGTCGCCAACGGCGCGATCGTCGCCCAGCCGGAGATCGGGCGCGGCAACGACGGGGTGGTGTTCGACCCGCAGACCCACCGCGTCTTCACCTCCAACGGCGTCGACGGCAACATCGTCATCTTCGACCAGGTGACGCCCAACAGCTACAAACTGGTCCAGGCCGTGACCACCCGGCCGATCGCCCGCACCATGGCCATCGACCCCGCCACCAAGCATATCTTCACCATGACCGCGGAGGGCATGGTCGATCCCGCCAAGCCGGTGAACCGCCGGGCGGGCGCCTTCTATCCAAACACCTATTTCGACGACACCTTCACCCTGCTGGAGTTCGCGCCGCACGACCTGGCGCCGGGCAAGGCGGACGAAGAGTAGCCGCCGGCCAGTTGCAAAGATGAGCCTGGCGCCGGAGAGCGCCGGCCAGGGAGAGAGACATGACGACGGAAATCGTTTCGCCGGGCGTCCCGCCCAGGGATGGCGCGGCCTCCTCTGGGCCGGCTCCCGCTGCGCCTGCCCCCGCCGCGCCCGCCAATGGGGGGCCGGTCCCTGCCGCCCTGCGCGCCTGGTGGCGGGTCGTGGATTTCAAGATCGGCATTGTGCCGGCTCCGGTGTTCGTGCTGATCCTGGGCCTGATCGGCGCCTTCGTGGCCCAGGGCAAGGTCCCGGCCGACATCCTGATGAACATCGCCCTGCTGGCCGTGGGCGGCTTCGCCTGCGCCGAACTGGGCAAGCGCATCCCGTTCATCAACCAGATCGGCGCCGCCGCCATCTTCGCCACCTTCATCCCCTCATACCTGGTCTTCGCCCACGTCCTGCCCAAGCCGGTGGTCGCCTCGGTCACCGACTTCACCAAGCAGAGCAACTTCCTCTATCTGTTCATCTCCGCGATCATCGTCGGCAGCATCTTCGGCATGGACCGCCGGGTGCTCATCGCCGGGTTCGTGAAGATCTTCATCCCCCTGGCGGCGGGCTCGGTGATGGCGGCGATCGTCGGCATGGGGGTGGGCCTGGCCTTCGGCCTGGAGCCCAAGCACACCCTGTTCTTCCTGATCGTGCCGATCATGGCCGGCGGGGTGGGGGAGGGGGCCATTCCCCTGTCCGTGGGCTACGCCCAACTCAGCCACGGCCAGGCCGGGCCGCTGCTGGCCCAGATCCTGCCGGCGGTGATGTTCGGCAGCCTGACCGCCATCCTGATCTCCGGCGTGCTGAACATGGTGGGCAAGCGCTTTCCCGGCCTCACCGGCGAGGGCCGTCTGACCGTTGGCGAAGAAGACGTACCCCTGACCGGCGAGAACGCGGTGCGGCCGCATCCGGCCCTGACCACCGTGGCGGCGGCGGTCGTCACGGCGGTGACCCTCTATCTGGTCGGCGCCCTGGCCCAGGCGCTGTGGAACTGGCCCGGCCCGGTGACGATGCTGTTCCTAGCCGTGCTGCTGAAGCTGGGCCGGCTGGTCTCGCCCGACCTGGAGCAGGGGGCGTTCTCGGTGTTCCAGTTCTTCCGCACCGCGGTCACCTATCCGCTGCTGTTCGCCATCGGTGTCGCCTTGACCCCCTGGGACAAGCTGGCCGGCGCCTTCACCGTGGCCAATGTGGTCACCATCGTGGCCACCGTCTCGACCCTGATCGGGACCGGCTTCGTGGTCGGGCGGCTGATCAAGATGTATCCCATCGATGTGGCCATCGTCACCGCCTGCCACAGCGGCCAGGGCGGCACCGGCGACGTCGCCATCCTGTCGGCCGCCAACCGCATGCAGCTGATGCCCTTCGCCCAGATCGCCACGCGGATCGGCGGCGCCATCACCGTCACCCTGGCCCTGCTGGCCTTCGCGCGCCTGGGCTGAGGCCCACGGAAGGCGGGGGCGGGGTCCTGGCGGGGCCTGTTCCCGGCCGCCGCCGGTCCCAGCCGTTCGCCCCGGTGGCGTGGCCGCCAGCGCCGGCGCTGACACCACGTGCGGCCCATCGTCAGGGCCCGGGCGCCGATCGGAACAGTTCCTGCCCAGACGGCCTCGTGGCGGCAGCGTTCTCTGGACGCCCTGCACTGAGGGCTCGCTCCACCAACGGTGCGGTTGCTTTGTGCCCCTCCACCGGCGAGCGGTAAGGGGTCGTTGCGAAACTCCCCTCCCCCTTGCGGGGAGGGGTTGGGGGTGGGGGTGCGAACACCACCGCGGCCGGTTTGTCCAAGAAGTTGTGCAGCGAAATCAACAGCGATTGAGCTGACACCCCGATCCCCAACCCCTCCCCGCAAGGGGGAAGGGAGCTCTTTGGGTCGAACCGCGAATTACGCAACGGTCTCGCAGCTGGAGAAGGCAGATTTCAGCCTCCACCGGCGGTGGCTAAAGAGAGGGGTGAATCCGTTAGGCCGTCAGGCCGCGGCAGGAGATCGCCGGTGGCTTGGCGATCTCCGCCAGGAGCGCCCCGCGGGGAAGCGTGGGTTGGGCGCGCTAACAGTGCGATGGTGGAGGTTGCGCAACACGGCGACGCAGACCCCGGCCATTCTCAGGCCGGAGGTCTGCGTCCACCTTCAGTCGTTCCGCCTCACCGGGGCGTGACGTCGTACCAGAGCACCTTGCCCACGGCGCCTGTGTCCCCAGGCGAGGCGGCGACGTAGAGGCGGTGCAGGCTGGGGACCAGGACGGCGGTCTTGGCGCCCGGCGCGCTGGGGACCTTGGCGACCTCGCGGTAGTGGTCGGCGTCGTCCTGCTGCACCACGCTGATGTAGCCCTCGCCGCCGGTGACGTAGATTCGGCGGTTGGCCTCGTCCCAGGTCACCTGGTCGGTGCGTTCGGGCGTCTTGAAGCTGGCCACCGTGGCGCCGGTGTCGGCGTTGACCACCACCAGCATGCCGGGCTTGCGGGTGACCACGAACAGGCGATGGGTCTTCTCGTCCATGGCCACGGGGGCGTTCTGTTCGGCCTCCTTGATCTTCCACTGCTGCTCCACCTTGCCGGTGCGCTTGTTGATCACGGCCAGATAGTTCTTGTCGGTGACGTTGATGTACAGGTGGTCGCCGGCGGTCTCGACGGCCAGGGCCTCGACGTGGTTGGCGTCGAAATGCACGTCGTTGAAGGTCTTGCCGGTGGCGGGATCGATCTCGATCAGGTGGCTGTCAGGCAGGGGCACGTCCTTGCCGCCGGTGACCACCCACAGATGGCCCGTCGAGCTGTCGTAGGCCGTGGAATCCGCGCCCGCCGGCAGCTTGAGGGTGCGCTTGACCGCCAGGGTCGCCGTGTCGAACACCGGTGAGGCCTGTTCTCCCTCCACCACCAGCAGTTCCTTCTTGCCGGGGATCAGGAAGGGGCTGTGCGGCGCTCCTTGGCCGCCGACGCTCTGCAGCAGGCGGCCGGTGGCCAGGTCGAACACCTCCAGCGCATGGCCGTCCTCGCCGGCCAGGTAGAGCTTGCCGCCGTCGGTGTCGGCGGCGAAGTGGTCGAAGTCGCCCTTGTAGCCGGGCAGGTCCACCGAGCCGGTGAGGTTCAGCGGCGGCGTGGCGGCCGTCGCCGCGGCGGTGTCGGCGGGCTTGCCGCACGCGGTGAGGGCGCCGGCGGCCAGCAGGGCGCAGGACAGGAAGAGGGCGGCGCGGGAGGTCATCTGCAGTTCCTCGAAAACGGGGCTTTGGAGCGGTCGTCGCTCCGTAACAGTCGTCTGGGCGTGGCGGCGGTGATCACCGGCGGCAATTACCGTCGGCGGGCGAGGGCGGCGGGGTTGGCGGTCTGGCTTGCGATCTCGTCGCGGATCAGGCGCGCGCGCGCGGCCAGGGCGTCCTTGTCGTCGCCGGGCTTGTAGGCGAACACGCAGCCCAGGGCGCCGATGCGCTTGCCGGCGGCGTCGTTCAGCGGCAGCTCCACCTCGTAGCGCTTGCCGTTCTCGGCCACTTCCAGATTGGTGGCGCCCTTGTCGATCACCCGCAAGTCGTCGTCGTCGGCCGCCTTGCCGATGCGGCCGATGCTGGAGCCCATGATGACGTTGACCTTATGGCCGGGCGGTGTGGCGTGTATGGCCAGGACCAGCAGCTCGGGGTGGGCCGCGAAGGTCTTGTCCACCAGCGCCTGGGCGTAGTTGCGGTCGGAAATGCCGGCGTCGTAGGGATAGGGGTCGTAGAGGTTCTTGGCGCTCAGGCTGCGGCGGCCAAGTTCGGCCTGAAGGGTCGCCGCCAGGGCTTGCGGATCCTTGGTCTTGGCGCGGAACACCACGTGGATCGCCCCCAGGGTGTCGCCGGAAACGTCCTTCATCGGCTCCCACACATCGGCGCCGTGAACCTGGGTTTCGCTGTTGGCGATCACAGCCAGCGCCGCCGCCGGGGCCGCACCGCCGGCGCCGCCCGCCGTGGAGCCCAGCACGATGACCGGTTTGCCGCTTTCGCGCGCCACGTAGACGCTCAGGCTGGCGATCTGGGGATGGCTCGCCTTGGCGACGTCGACAAGATGCTGGGCGTAATGCTTGCCCCCGTTGGGCACGGGGCGTTGCTCGTCGGCGTGGGCCACGGTTACGGCGGCGGCGGAGAGCAGCAGGGCGATGGCGAGGGACTTCATGGCGACGTTTCCTGAACAGACTTGTGCCGAACGGTTCGGACGCGTCGCGCCACCGTTCGGCTTGTTGACCTAGACCCTGCGGCGGCAAGCTGACGGCAGCCTGACAACTGTCTGAATGATCTTTCAGTCACGCCTCGGACGGGCGCCATGCACTGAGCCGCGGAAAAAAAAGGGCTCCGCCGGGGAAGAGGCGGAGCCCTGCGAGGCCGACGGCGTGAGGGATCATTTCGCCGGTTGGAACAAGGCCTCGTAACTGGGGATGTCGTTCTGAAGGGCGTCGCGCAGGTCCATGGCCTGGGCGAAATACTCGCGCTCGCCCTTGCCCGCCTGAGCTTCGGTTTTGAAGGCGTAGACGATCAGGCCGATGTTCTGCGCGTGGGCGTCGCGCAGGGGCATCAGGACCACGAACTTCTTCACCGTGTCCTTGGTGCGATGCCAGCGCGGGTCGATGATGGTGATTCCCTTGGCGGAGACGTCGATATCGTCGGGGTCGTCCGGGTTGCCGATGCGGTCGGGATAGGAGCCGGCGAACATGGTGTAGGTCTTGCTCATGCCGGGCGGCACGCCGTGGAACGTCACGCTGAGCAGCTCGGGGTGGGCGGCCATGGTCCGGTCCGAGAGCGCCTGAGCATAGATTTTGGCGGCTGGCGCGGTCCAGTTCTTGGCGGGCGGGGCGGGGGCCGCCGCGGTGGGGCCCATGGCGGTCGGGGCCGTAGCGTTTTGGGCTCCCGCGGGCATGGCGCCGATCACCGCCGCGCAGGCGATGGCCACGGCCATGGGCAGGGTCCATCTGGATCCCGGCATGATGTTTCCTCTTCCTAGGTCTCGTTCTTGTTGGCGCCAGTTAGGGCCTAGAACCTGACGGCGGCCTGAAGTTCAACTGAATGGTGGTTCAGGATCACAGCGCATCTCCCGGTCGCTCAGGAGACCGCCGCCGTTCGCGCTCGCCGCGGCCATGGCGTCATCCGGCCGGGGATGTCGTCCTTGTTGACCAGCGCGTGCTTCAAATAGGCGCCGACGTGCAGGGCCAGCAGTGCGCAGACCGCCCACGCCAGCCAAGCATGCCAGACCTGGAGCTGGCCGTGCAGGGCGTGGCGTTGGGCGAGCGGCAGGTTGTGAACGCCGGGGAAATAGGGCCAGACGGCGCCGTAGAGCGGTATCGGCGTGTCTCGCGGCACGGCCGAACTGAGGGCCCAGCCGGTGAGGGGCAAGGCGATCAGGAGGGCGTAGAAGCCCCAATGGGTGACGGCGGCGGCGAAGGTCTCCCACCGACGCATGGCGGGGGGCGGCGCGGGCGGCGGATGGGCCAGGCGCCACAACAGCCGCAGGGGGATCAGCGCCAGCACGGTCAGGCCCAGCGACTTGTGCCACCACATCATCGCCGGACCCACCGAATGGCTGACCCAGTCGTGGGTCAGCGCCAGGGGGATGTTGACCAGCACCAGGCCGGCCGTAGCCCAATGCAGCCCGATGGCGACACCTGTGTAGCGGCCGGCCTTCGGCATCATCGCGCTCTAGAACTTCGCCTTGGCCGAAACGTAGACCAGCCGGCCGATGGGCGAGTAGGTGGCCACGTCGGCGTTGTTGTCGGTGAACGCCACCGGCGCCAGGGGCGGCATGACATTGCCGATGTTGTTGACCCCGGCCGCCAGCGTCCAGGTCTTCAGGTAGGGCACAGGGCCGGCGCCGAACTCATGCGACACCTGGATATCCCAGCTGCTGTACGACTTGACCGGCCGGGCAAAGGTAGTCGTCGGGTGCGCCAGGTGGTTGGTCTCGAAGGTGAGGCCGCCCGTCTGCAGGTCCTGCACCGAGCTGATGTAGGTGTTGCCGACGGTCAGGGCCCAGTTGTCGATCTTCCAATTGAAGGTCGTGTAGAAGCGGTACTTGGGCAGGGTGCCCTGCACCCCGGTGCCGCCGTTGGTGGCTGTGCCGGCGTATTCGTAGAACTTCTGGCTGGGCAGGGCCTGGAACTTGTACGAGGCGAAGATGGCCGCCGTGGTGTCCAGGGCGAACTCGCCGTAGTGGTCGGTGGTCACGACGTATTCGAAGTTGACGTTGACCGACCGCACCTTCACCCCACCCAGGTTGGTGAACCGGTCGATAGCGTAGAGATTGAGAGCGTTGGCGACGCCGTTGGGCCCGCTCACATAGGCCGCCACGTCGCCGGGGTTGCTGAACTGGACCGCCCCGGATTGACCAACGAAATTGTTCTTCGACAGGTTGTTGAAGAACACCGAGGCAGAGCCCTTGTTGTTCACGTCGACCAGGATGTTGGCGAAGCCAATGCCGCCGGCGATGCCGGTCTCGTTCACCGCCGAATAGTCCACCGAGAGGCTGAGGCCTGGGATGGCCTTGGGCTTGAACACGAAGCCCAGGAAATAGGACGTCGCCTTGGCCGGCTTCAGGTTCGGGTTGTTGCCGTCCTCGGCCTGGAAGGGCTCCGAAGGGAGGTTCAGGTTGGGGAAGGCCTGTTGCTGGATGATGGCGCCGCCGGCGAGGCGGGTGTCCGTCGGGCCGTATTCGGCGAACAGGGTCGGGGCGGTGAACGACTTGGAGAACGTGCCGCGCAAGGTGAACTGCGGGTCGAGGGGCTGCCAGCGGAAGCCGATCTTGGGCACGGTGGAATTGCCCGCGTCGCTGTAATGCTCGTAGCGAAGGGCGCCGATCAGATCCAGGGCGTAGAAGCCGGGCGTGTTCCAGCTGGGGCTGGTGATGGGCACCCGCACCTCGGTGAACACCGCGCCGATGGTCCGGCTCTTGGTGAAGGGGTCGTTGAACTGGCCGCCGATCCACAACTGGGCCGTGGGTCCGGTGTTGAAGCCGTTGGGGTCGGTATGGGCCGACAGCGACTCCCGCCGCCAGCTGCCGCCGATGGCGATGCCGACGTCGCCGCCGGGCAGGGTGAAGAGGTTGCCTGTAACCTTGGCGTCGACGCTGTCCAGCACGCTGCGGGCGTTGATCACCTCTGTGCCGTAGAGGTTGGCGAGGGAGGCGGGATTGAGGCCGGCGGCCCGGGCGAAGGGGTCCAGCGCCGGTTGCAACACCAGGGGATTGGAGGTCGAGAAACCGGAGAAGACCTTGCTATAGGCGCCGCCGGCCACGGCGTTGCCGCTGGCGTCGAAGCCGCCGGCGATGGCGCGCGCCAGGTTGGGCTTATAGATCAGGTTGGCGATATCCTGCTGCAGGACATCCTGGCTGTGGACGTAGGCGGTTTCCCACTTCCAGTCGCGGCCGAAGGCGCCGAAGTCGCCCTTCAGCCCGACGGTGACCCGCAGGCTCTCGTCGTCGTTGAAGTATTGCTTGGGCTTGGCGGTGTCGCCGAAGTTGACGCCGCCGATGGCCGTGGTGAACGGGTTGAACGGCGCTCCGGCGGGGACGGTGACGCTCTGCACCCGCGGCAGGAACTGGGTAAAGCTCTTGTTGTGGGAGTATTCCACCCCGCCGAAGGCGACGAGCCGGCCGCTGTCGGTGAGGTCGGCGGTGAGGTTGGCGGCCACGGCGTCCTGGGCCTGTCGGAGCAACAGGGTCTGGAACTGTGACAGGTCGTAGGTCGCCCCGATCGTTTTGGCCGTGCCTAGGGAATAGGTTCCCGAGTTCAGCGTCGCGAAGCTTGTGGCGGTGGCCGCCGTGCCGGTGGGGTTGGTGGCGCTGGGCGAATTGAGCAAGGGCGAGAGCAGTTCGAGGCCCACCGCGCCGGGGATCGCCGCCGAGTTCACGAAGAACGGGCTGGAGAAGGACCGCCGGTTCTGGAACAGCGGCGAGTTGCGCGAGGTGCTGCCGCTGACGGTGAGGTTCACCCCCTTGAAGATGTCGGCGCCGACGATGAAGTAGGCCGACCGCTCCGAGTAGTCTCCGTCGGCCGTGCCGTATCGGCCGCCGACTTCGGCGCCATGGTATTTCGACTTCAGGATCAGGTTGACCACGCCGCCGACGGCGTCGGAGCCGTAGATCGCCGAAGAGCCGTCCTCAAGCACCTCGATCCGCTCGATGGCGGACGGCGGGATGGCGCTGACATTGACGAAGGCCTTGCCGCCGATGCCGGCGATGGCGTCGATGGCTGAGCGGCGGCCGTTGACCAGCACCAGGGTGTCCAGGTTGCGCAGCTGGACCTGGGAGCCGCCGGCGGTGTTCTGGTTGGTGTTGTTGGCGTTGCTGGACCCGGCGTTGCTGCGCCCGGCGAAAGCGGGGATATTCTTGCGCAGGATTTCCAGAACATCGGAGGTCACGCCGCCCTTGGCGATGGCCTGGGCGTTGATGGTGCTGACGGGGACCGCCACGGCGTCCAGCGTCGTGGGCAGGGCCGAGCCGGTGACGACCACCTCGCCCACGGTGGACGGCTGGTTGTCGGCGGCGGGCTTTGCCGCCTCCTCCGCCGCCCGGGCCCTCGGCGCTAGGCTGATGCACAAGGCCGTTGTTAGGAACAGGCACGCCACGCGAGACATTCTGGCCGAATTCGTCATCGTTCCCCCCTGGGATGGCCCCGGCCGCTTTGATGGGCGGGGCCTTGATTGCCGAACCCTTCGCCGTCCGGCCAGTCATCTGGCTGCGGCCGTCGAGGGACTACTGTTGGTTCGCGGATCATCGCCTCGGCGGTTGCTTAGGCGAGGCGACTTGCGCGCGACGTCGGATGACGTCTGTTGACATTGATGATGGTGCGGCACGGTTGCGACCGCGTCCGTCCTCCCTCTATTCTTGTGGGGAGCCGTCTCGGACTGCCCCATTCGTTGGGCGCAGCCTGGACCGCGAAACTGTCAGCACGCTGAATCTTAGATGAATTCATTTTCAGGCAGGCGGGTTCGCCTGGCCGGCCGGGTGGCGTGAATCTCACCGCCGACGTTCATTCAGACCCAGTCGAGGCCCCATTTCCATCGGCAATAAACTCGCATAGTCTGCACCCGTGCCTGGCGCCAGCGGGGGCTGTAAAATGACCGTTACCGCGATCAAGTATTGCGACAATATCTCGGGCGTCATCGGCGACACGCAAACCGTTGAAACGCGAGACGACTGCGACAGCTCCGGTTGGGGCGAGATCACCATGAACGAACTCTTGGTGGAGATGGATATCGCGAAGGGTTACGGTATCGACGGCGCCATGCACCTGATGAATTTCGGCATGAACTACGATCATTTCTGCCCGGGTTGCTCGAACATGACGCTCATCGGGGCCAACTACCAGGCCGCGGGCGACTATGTGCTGGCCCACCCGCGCACCTACGCCTGCCTGCACATCATCCAGCCAAAGACGATCGCGAAGACCGCCCTGGACACGCCTGAGGCATTTGTGCGGCTGTCATATTCGGCGATCGCCAAGGCGCGGTACTCCGCCTGGTGGAACCATCTCGACCCGCGGGTTTGGAAGCGCACCGGCATCGGCAACGGCCACCTGCCCAACGGCGGCGCCGCGACGGCGGTGGAGATCGCGATCAACTTCTGCGTCGAGATCACATGACGAGGCCGGTGCGCCGACCAAAGTCGTCTACCGCGGCGCCTTGAGCTTTTGCGCCACGGGCTCTGGTTCCGTCGAGCCGCCCGGGGCATAGTCATCTCATGGACCCCGTCTCCAACGTCGACAGGCTGGTATCGGTGCTGCGCCAGCGGCTCGCCGAGCGCGCCAGGGCGCGGACCGGCGGCCAAGGCGCCGCCCAAGGCGCGCGTCAGCCTGACCGTGGCGAGAGTCTGCAGGCGCTGGCCGCAATCGAGGGCGTCGATGACCGCCAGCTTGGCCGCGCGGTTCTGGAAGGGATCCTCGCCGAGGAATTCGGCCAGGCCTTGGTCAATGAGGCCAAGTTCCAGCAAATCGTCGATCGCGTCGCCGAGGCAATCGCCGGCGACCAGGGGTCTGACCAGCTGATGAGCCGCACGCTGGGCGCGCTGAGGGCCAGCGCCGCGCGGGAGTCTTAGGGCGAAGTTAAATCTGATTGAATCGGCCGTGCGCCGGCCTTGCGCCCCCTCCGTCACTCAGCGCTGGCGCGCTGAGCGCCACCTCCCCCGCGTCGCCTTCGGCTCGCATGGGAGGAGGAAGATCAGCGCGGTCTTCTCCTCACCCGCCAGCGAGCGGGGGAGGGGGACCGTTTGGCTAGCAGCCAAATGGTGGAGGGGGCGCAAGGCCGGCGCACGGCCGATTCAGTCGGACGTGACCTCGCTCTAGCTTCGAGGCCGAGCCGTCGCGCCCATGGCGCTCAATGCCTGGGCCAGGGTGCGACCGCCCAAACCGACCGGGACATTCATGGCGATGTTGCGGACGCGCTCGGCCGATCGCTCGTCGCCCGCGGCGCTGAACAGCATGCTGCGCGCCAGCGCCGCCGAGAAGCAGTTCCGATCCAGGCGTTGGGCGATCTCGGTGCGGCGTTGGGCGCTCTCGATGTTGCCCTCGACAAGGTCGATCACGGCTAGGGCGCCATGGGATTCGGCGAAGGTGTCGTCGATGGCCAGGGCTTTTTCGAACTTGGCCCGGCTGGCCTTCGCATCGCCGCAGACCAGATCCGCCCAGCCGGCTGCGATCCACGAGCCCAGGTGGTCGCCAAACAGTTCGGCGGCCTGTTCGATCCGCGGCCTGGCCTCGCCGGCGTGTCCCATGGCCATCAGCGCAAGGCCGTCCCCGAGCAGGGCCCGAGCATTGTCCTGGCGCCCGGCCAGGGCGTTCCGGAAGAAGGCGCGCGCCTCCTCTGGCCGGTCTTCGCCCAGGGCGAACATGCCGAGCGCCGCCTGGGCCTCGTCATTGCCGCCCGCCCGCTGCGCGTAGGTCTTGGCGAGGGGCGCGTCTTCAAGGTCCATGGCCACCGCCGAGAGCGCGCCGAGCAGCTCGCCGCCGGCCGCGCCCCGCTCATCCAGCGCCTGGCCGACGGCCAGCGCGTCTTCGAGCCGGCCAAGGCGGTGCAGGGTGTGAACCTTCAGGACCGCGGCCCGCGGGCTGGCCAGCACGGCGCCGTCGTCGAGCAGCGTCAGGGCGGCCTCGTTGTCACCCTCGACCGCCTTGCACCAGGCCAGGTTGAACCTCAGCGCGGGGTCGGCGGCATTGTCGGCCAGCAGGCCTTCGAAGATCGCCCCCGCCTCGCCAGTCCGGCCGTCGCGCAGGGCGATGAGGCCCTCGAGATTGCGCAGGCGATCGGGCAGGGGAGCGATCTGGGCATAGCGGCCAAGCAGCGCCCCCGCGCTGACAAGATCCCCCTCTTCAAAGGCCGCGCCCACCGCGTCCTCGATGAGGTTCAGGTTGCCCGGGTCCGCCTCAAGATAGCCCATCAGCCTTTGAAGCCGGGGCGCCGGCCGCGCGGGCGGGACTGAGACGTTCATGGGCGCAACCACGTTAGGGAGGAGGGGGCAGGCTATCGCCCGGCCGCGTTGCCGACAAGCGCTGTGGCGGCAAAGAAATTATGCCAGCAAAAACATAATCTTATTCGCCATTTCCCGGTTCGGCGAAAAAAAACCCTAAACGCCCAGCCGATCTTACCGATCAGCATTCAAGGGGCAGGAGTCGGTCAGGCCGGCCTGTCCCACGCGGTTGATATCGGGGGACGTGTAATGGTCGCAGTCGTTGCGGGCGCCGGGCTTGGCGTGGAGCGGACATCGGCGTTCGTGCTGGGCTCCCTGGGACAACTGGGCAGCGCCGGCCTGGGGCGTGCGGGCGACAACGTCTATGTTAACGCGGCGACGGGCAACCTGATTGTCGAGAACACCGATGAGATGCTGATCGGCCTTGGCCAGGACGACGTCATCTCGCGCACCTACAACAGCCTGGGCGCCTTCACCGACGACAACGGCGACAACTGGCGCGAAAGCGTCCAGCGCCAGATCACCGGCCTGACCGGCACGGTCAACACCGCCGGCAGCACCGTCACGCGGATGGACTGGGACGGCTCGAACATCACCTATGCGTGGGACACCGCCCGCAACGCCTATGTCTCCAAGGAGGGCGCCGGCGCCTACGACACCCTGACCTTCGCCGGCTCCACCTGGACCTGGACGGACGGATCCAGCCAGGTCGTCGAAACCTACGACGCCAACAACGGCGGACGGCTCATCGCCCGCACCGATACGGACGGCAACGCCCTCACGTTCACCTACGGAGCCAATGGTCTCGTCTCGCAGGTGACCACGGCCAACGGCGAGTACACCAGCCTCGTCTACGACACCGTCAACACCACGCAGCTGAAGGAAGTCGATACCTGGCGGCACACGACCACCGACGGGACCGGCGCGCTCGTGCAGCTCACCCGGGTCCGCTACGGCTATGACGCCTACAACCGCCTGACCAGCGTCACAGTCGACCTCTCGCCCGCCGACAATTCCATCAGCGACGGCAAGACCTACGTCACCACCTACACCTATGACGACAGCGCCGGCGCCGGTTCCAGCAAGCGCATCGCCTCCATCGCCCAGACCGACGGCTCCCTGCTGCAGGTCGGCTACACCCTGGTGGGCTCCGACTACCGCGTCTCGTCCCTGACCCAGACGGTCTCCAGCGGCGTCACCCGCCTGACCACCTTCGCCTACAATACCTCGACCCGGACCACCACGATCACCGGTCCCGACAGCCAGGTCACCACCCTGACCTATGACGCCAGCGGCCAGCTGACCCAGATCCTGGCCCCGGCCGCGGTCAGCGGCGCCGCCCAGCAGCTGACGCAGTTCGCCTACAACGCCAATGGCGACGTGACCAGCGTCACGCCAGCGTCGGGAAAGACGGTCTCCTACGCATACGACGCCAACGGCAACCAGACCCTGGTGCTCGACCAGGCCGGCGACACCATCCAGCGCACCTTCGGCGCCAAGAACGAACTGCTGTCGGAAACCTATTTCCTGACGCCCGATCCCGACGGGGCCGGATCGGGCCAGCCCAGCTCGCCGGTGACCACCAACTACGTCTACGACGCTGAAGACCATCTGCGGTACGTGATCAGCGCCACCGGCGACGTGACGGAGTACCGCTATAACGCCGTGGGCGAACAGGTCAGCGTCATCGAGTACGCCTCCAACGTCTACAACGGGAGTATGGCGCCGCCCGCGCCGGTCGCCAGCGGCTCGAGCCAGACGGTTACGGCCAACTCGACCAGTGACGCGATCGCGCTCTACCTGTCGGGCGGGGTCGCCGATACCGTCGCGATCACGTCGGGTCCCAGCCATGGCACGCTGAGCGTCAGCGGCGCGTCGGTCACCTACACGCCCACGGCCGGATACACCGGGGCCGATTCCTTCAGCATCGCCAACCTGGCGGCGGTGACCACCTCCAGCGACGGGGTGTTCGGCGACAATACGGCCGCCCAGATCGCGGCCATGACCCCGACAATGACCGGCTCGATCGCGGCCGGCTATGCGGCGACGGTGACGGTCGGTGTCGCAAGGTAGCCTGGCGGCGATCGCGCGGGACGGCGCCGCCCGCATCTGGGCTGTTGGCCCGCGGGACGGCGTCATCGCCCGCCTGGAACCGGCGCGGCTGGCCATCGTCGTGCCGACCTTCAACGAGCGGGAGAACATCGCCGAGCTCTTCGCCCGCGTGGGCGCGGCCATGGGGGCTGCGCCTTGGGAGATGATCGTCGTCGACGACGATTCGCCGGACGGCACGGCCGAGGCGGCCCGCGCCCTGCATCGCCTGGACGGCCGCATCCGCGTCCTGCGGCGGATCGGCCGGCGCGGTCTGTCGTCCGCCTGTATCGAGGGCCTGCTGTCGTCCAGCGCCCCGTTCCTGGCGGTGATGGACGCCGACCTGCAGCACGACCCGGCCCTGTTGCCGCTGATGCTGCGCGCCCTGGAAGGCGGCAGCGCCGATCTGGTGGTGGCCAGCCGCTATGCCGCCGGTGGCGAACTGGGCGAGTGGGACGCCCGGCGGGCGGCCGTCAGCCGGCTGGCCACCGATTTCACCCGCCGGATCAGCGGCGTTTGCCTGACCGATCCCATGAGCGGCTACTTCGCCCTGCGGCGGGAGGTTCTGGACGAGACCGTCCGGGGGCTCTCGGGGCGCGGCTTCAAGATTCTGCTGGACCTGGTGCTCACCGTCCAGAGGCCGCTGCGGATACAGGAACTGCCGCTGAAGTTCGGCGTGCGCCGCCATGGCCGCAGCAAGCTCAATTCCGGCGTCGTCTGGCAGTGGCTGGCGCTCCTGATCCGGAAGACCGTCGCGCGGCGCCTATCTGGGTGGGGCCAGCCCGGAAGACGCCTGTCCAGGCGAGGTTGATGCGGGGGCATTCCTCACCGCGGATCGCGGGGGCGGCTGTCGGCGCGGCCCTGGTCGGCCTGATCGCCTCGGTGAATTTCCTGGCCGGCCTTGGCGAGCCGGCCAAGCCGATCTGGGACGAAGCCTACTACCTCACCTCCACCCAGCGCTATCTGGAGGGGACGGCTCAGTTCGCCTCCCACCCGCCGCTGGGCTTGATGCTAATCGCGGCCGGCGCGCGGCTCAGCGGCGACAACGCCGGCGTGGAGCGCCACGCCCTGGCCAGGGCCGGGCACGTGGGCGAGGGCGACCTGCCGGCGGGGTATTCCTTCGTTGGCGTGCGCCTGGCGTCCGCCCTGGCCGGTGTCGCCGGCGCGCTGGCGATGTTCGCGCTGATGCTGACACTGGTGGGCCGAGTGCTGCCCGCCTTGGCGTTCAGCAACCTCTACCTGTTCGAGAACGCCTTCCTGGTCCAGTTCCGGGCGGCCCAGCTGGACTCCTTCCAGGTCGCCTTCGCCATCTGCGCCCTCATCGCCTTCGCCAGGGGCGTGCGCCGCGGGATTCGCCCCGCGCTGGCGGACGACCTTGGCCTCGGCGCCGCCTGCGCCCTCGCCGCGATGGTCAAGCTGGACGGCGCCGTCCTGGCCCTGCTGGGCGTGCTTTGCGTGGCGCGGCGGCTGTGGATGCGGCGCCTCGGCGGCTGGCCCGCGGCCCTCGCCGCATCGGCCCGTGATGCCGGCCTCATGTCGGCCGCCTTCCTCGGCGTGATCGCCGCTGTGTTCACCCTGCAGATCCTGGTTTCGCCCGGCTTGCCCGAGTTCGGCGGTGCGGCCGGCGCCAAGGACGGGCGGTTCCTTTCCACGGCCTACGGCGACTACCTGATGGGCCGGCGGGGTCCTTCGCCGAGCGTGGTGCTGGCGGCGGCGCGGGACTATGGGCGTTTCATGGCCGCGGACCTGAAGGCCACGCCCAGGGCCGACCCGAACGGCTCCAGCCCCTGGCTGTGGCCGCTGGGGCGAGGCGCGATCACCTATCGCTGGGAGTCCAACGGCGCGCGGACCGCCTATCTGCAACTTGCCGGCAATCCGGTCGGCTGGTTCGCGGGCCTGGCGGCGCTGGCCGGCAGCGTGGGCCTGAGCGTCCTGGCGCCGGCCGGCCGCCGCCCGCCGAGGGATCCGGTCCGGCGCGACCTGATGATCATGATCCTGCTGGTCTATGCGGCCCTGATGGGCGTGCATATCTGGCTGGCCTCGGCGCGGGTGATGTACCTGTACCACTACTTCATCGGGCTGGTGCTGAGCTGGGCTCTGGCGCCGCTGGCCTTCGACGAAGCCTGCGCGCGCTGGCGCGGCCTCGCCGCCCTCCGCTCGCCGGCGCTGGCCGGGTTGACGGCCCTGCTGCTGGCCAGCTTCCTGTTCTATGCGCCGCTCACCTTTCAGCGGCCTTTGACGGCGCGGCAGTGCGCCTTGCGGAACATCGGCCAGAGCGTGGTCGCCTGCCGGTCTTAGGCCGCGCGCCCTGCCAACGGCGCCGAATGCGTCCGTTGCGTACTACGCGCCCGCCGGAGTCCATTTCGACGTCCGGCCGAAGTCGGACAGATATTTGGTCGATGACCAGCCGCCGTCGACGACGATCGTCTGGCCGTTGATCATCTCGGCGCCGGGCGAGCACAGGAAGGCGATCGTGCTGGCGACATCCTCGACCGTCCCCAGGCGAGGATAGGGGGTCATGTGGTCGTTCATTCTCTTGAACACCTCGTCTTCGAACCGGTCCTCGGTCATCGGCGTATTGATGACCCCCGGGGCCACGGCGTTGCACCGGACGCCCTGCGGGCCGTACTGCACCGCCATGTGGGTGGTGAGGCCGAGCAGGCCAGCCTTGGCCGCCGAATAGGCGCCGCCGCGGATGCCGCCGACGACCGCGTAGGTCGAGCTGATGTTGATCACCGCCGAGCCCGGTCGCATGTGCGGCAGCGCCTCGCGGATCAGGCGGAACGGCGCGCGCAGCATCAGCGCCAGGACATAGTCGAGTGTCGCGTCGTCGGTCTCGTGGACCGGCTTCGGTTTGCCGATACCAGCGTTGTTGATCAGAAAGTCGATCCGGCCCCAGCGCTCGACGGCGAGTTCGACGACGCGGCGGGGCGCGTCGTCGTCGGTCAGGTCCAGGGGCAGCGTGGCAAGCCGCGAGGGATCCGGCACGACGCCCGCCAGCCGCGCGAGCTTGTCGGGATCGCGGCCGACGCCGAGCACGGCCATACCGGCGGCGGCCAGCTTTTCCGCTGTCCCAAAGCCGATGCCGCTTCCCGCCCCCGTGATCACCGCGACCTGCATCTAGTCTTCCACCCGGTTGTCGTTGGATTGATGGGCCGCGACGACGCGCCGCCCCGCCGCCTCCGCGCCGCCGCCCAGCGCGGCGATCAGGCGCGCTCTCTTCAGAAAGAGGTGGGGATGCGCCTCAGCGCTGAAGCCGATGCCACCGTGGATCTGGATATTGGCGCCGGCGTTATCGATCGCCGCCTGGGCGGCGACGAGGAAGGCGCTTTCGGTCCGGTGGAGCGCGTCGGCGCGGCCAGTGTCGATCGCCACGGCGGCGAAGGTGGTCAGGTCCCGGGCGCTCCGCGCGGCGATCGCCATGGTGGCGCAATGGTGCTTGATCGCCTGGAAGCTGCCGATCGGCCGACTGAACTGCTCGCGCGTCTTTGCATAGTCGACCGCCATGACCAGCGTCGCCTCGGCGATCCCGGCCAGCGCCGCGCCGTCGAGCAACCGCATGAGCTGGACCTCGCGCGCGCCGAGCCGGCCGAGGCAGGGGCCGATATCGCCGGTCATCAGGCGCGGTCCCCAGGTGCCTACATCGGCGACGCGCGGACGGGCGGGCATGGCGTGGAGCGCCGCCCCGCCATCGGTCCGCGCGAGCAACAGGTTCGCGCCGGGCTCGTCGATCCAGATCGAGTCCTCTACCGGAAAGGCGGCGGCGATCCGCGGTGAATCGCTCGGGCTGGCCAGCGCCTTCGCCGCGCCGAGTGCGATCATGGTCGCGAAGACGGCCGGAGACGCTAGGTTGCGGCCAAGTTCTATGGCGATCAGCGCCAGTTCGGTGGCGCCCAGCCCGCTGCCGCCCCGCGCCTCGTCCAGTGTCGCCGCCAGCAGGCCCAGCTCGGACAGCGCTCGCCAGGTCGATTCGTCCTCGCCGCCGCCGGCGCGATGCAGCCGCGCGATCGGCAACAGCGCGGCCAGCGGCGCCTCCAACTCAGCCGCGAGCGCAAGCTGATCCCGATCCGGCTGATATTGTATCGCTGAGCGCACGCGCACCAATCCCAGGTATTGGGCGATGCTTACAGGTCGCGCCCGTCGCATGTACTGACAGCACGAGACGGAGAAGCGACTTCGGGCGACAGGGCCGCCGGCCCCGATCTCGCGGGCAGTTCCCCGGACTCGGAATAGCGCCGCCGCAACTGCAGCGGGGAAACCTCGAACCAGCGATAGCAGCTCCGCGACAGGACCGAGGTTTCGGCGTAACCGAGCTTTTCGGCCACTTGGGTCAACGGCATGTCGCCCCGCAGCAGATAGCGTAGCGCCACCTCGCGGCGGACCTCGTCCTTGATGCTTTCAAACGAAAGGCCTTCGGAGCGCAGGCGCCGCTGCAGCGTTCGCGGATGCATGCAAAGCTGCGACGCAACGCGCTCGTTGGTGCATTCGTCGCTGCCGAGATGGCGAAGGATCAAGCCGCGGACACGCGTGTGGATCGGCGCCGTCTCGAACGGGAAACGCTGGTCGATGAAGCTGGTCGCCATTTCATAGACCTGCTCGTCGGGGTCGGAAATCTTGCACAGCAGATCGGTCTCGGTCAGCGTCAGGCCGTCGGCCGGTTGTCCAAACAGCACCTCGCAGCCGAAATGGTCGCGATAGTGGCGCACCGGCAGCGCGGGCTCGTGCTGGAACGACACCTGCCGCGCGCGCGCCCTGCCGCCGGTGATGTCGATGATGTTCAGGTTTGCCAGCGCCAGGGCGTGCTCCACCACCTGTCGCGTGTCGGAAACCTGATCCAGCAGCAGTTCGACGGCGACGAACAGCTTGTGGTTTGGGCGGTCGGGGCGGAACCGGACCTTGGTGGCCAGGCTGTAGGCGTGAATGTGCTTGGCGCAATAGCCGATCGCCTGTCCGACCGTCTCGGAGTTCTTCATGACCACGCCGACAGGCCCCATTACCTTGCCGCCGCGTTGCCGCTCGGCCAGCCGCAGGCCAAGATCTGGCAAGCCGGTGCGCGCCGCGGCGAGCGCCAGCAGATCGACGAAGGAGCGATACTCCAGCGCGGAGTTGGGTTGGCCGAACATGGCCGGATCAATCCGCGCCTCGCGCATCAACTGCTCGGGGGAGCCCCCGTGTTCCGCGACGAGTTCCGGAAAATACTTGAGCGCGTCGGCATGGACGATGTCGAAACTCGCTTCGTCGCTGACAGAGCGTCGCCCGACGGCTCGCGCCCCTACCTGCTTCACGGCGATCTCTCCCTATGCGTCACGTTTTCATGACGCGATCAGCCGGCGAGAAATAGACCTCATATAAGAGCGGCGCAAGGCGCGCCTACCGGCGAGTAGCCTACCCCCAGTCGCCGCGTGCGGTGCAGTTGTCGCGCATGATCAAGACTTGGTGGCCGCGCCCGCCTATGCGCCACTGGACAGATCCACGGAGGGGGTGACGCCAGCCTGGATTACGGCGTCGGGGGGTATGGTGCATATCGTGCGGGACGGTTGGTGATGGCGCCGATGGCCTTCGAAAACGTCGCCGGCCGCAGGCTGGTCGGCGGGCGATGGATCCGTTGGGACGACGCGCGAGCGGGCGCCGCCTACGACGGGGGCTGGTGGACGCGCGACACGATGGGCGCGGCGCTGGAACGGGCGGCGCGGGAAACGCCGGACCGCGTGCTGTTGATCGATGGCGCACACCAGGTTGATTGCCGCGGGCTGCACCGCGACGCGCGCGCGCTGGCCAACGCCATGGTCGCTCGGCTTGAGCCCGGCAGCGTGATTTCGTTCATGCTGCCGAACTGGCATGAAGCGGCGACGATCTATTTCGCCGCGACGCTGGCCGGCATGGTTGTCCATCCGATCCTGCCGTCTCTGCGGGAGGCCGACCTCGCCTTCATGCTTCCCGACATCGCCAGCCGGATGATCTTCATCCCGGCCGAATTCAGGGACCGAGACTTCCGGGCGATGCTGGCGGACGTCTGCGGCAAGATCGACAACCCGCCCGAGGTGGTGGTGCTGCGTGGCGATGCGCCCGGCCAGACCGCCTATGACGACCTGCTGCGGCAAGTCCGCGATGGCGCTCCGCCCCTGCCCGAGGTCGACCCCGACGCGGTGCGAATGATCCTCTACACGTCGGGTACGACCGGCACGCCCAAGGGCGTGATGCACAGCCAGAACTCGATTCACGCACTGGTGCGCCAGCTGGGCGAGCACTGGCTGATCGAGCCGGGCGACGTGTTCCTGGTGCCCTCGCCGGTCAGCCATATCGGCGGTTCGATCTACGCGTTCGAGATCCCGATCCTGCGCGGGACATCGGCCGTCCTGATGGAGCGTTGGGAGCCCGACGCGGCTGTCGAGCTGATCGGGAAATATCGGTGCACCCATACCGCCGGGGCAACGCCCTTCCTCGAACAACTGCTTGCGGCGGCCGTGCGGGCCGATGATCGGCTCAGCAGCCTGAAACTGTTCATCTGCGGTGGCGCGGCCGTCCCGCCGACCCTGGTCCAGGCCGCCGCGTCGCACTTCGAGCGGGCGATCGTGACGCGCGTCTACGGCTCGACCGAGGTCCCGGTGATCACCGTCGGCACGATCGACCCGGCCGATGTTGCGCACGCGTCGCTGACCGATGGGCGCTGCGGCGTCGCGGAGGTGAAGCTGGCGAACCATCTCGCCGCCACCGGCGCGGGCGAGGGTGAGATCTACGCGCGGGGGCCGCAGATGCTCGTGGGCTACATCCATCCCGAGGATGAGGCCGGCCTCTTCGACAGCGACGGCTTCTACCGGACCGGCGACCTGGGCCGTTGGGTCGACGGCGAGTTCCTGGTGATCTCGGGCCGGGCCAAGGACATCATCATCCGAAATGGCGAGAACATCTCACCCAAGGAAATCGAAGACGCGCTGGCCGGCCATCCCGACATCGCCGAGATCGCGGTGGTCGGACTGCCCGACCCCCGTACTGGCGAACGCGCCTGCGCGGTTGTGGCGCCGGCGGCGGGGGCAGAGCCGCGGCTCGACACCCTGGTCTCTTTCCTGAAGGGCAAGGGCGTCGCCAGTTTCAAGCTTCCCGAGCAACTCGCGGTTTGGGACGCGCTGCCCAAGAACGCCACGGGCAAGATCCTCAAGCATGAAATTCGCGCGGCGCTGATCGCCGCCGGGGAGCGGTGATCGATGGAATTCGGCTGGACCCCGGAGGAGCAGGCGCACCGCCAGCGCATCCGTGCGCTGCTTGAGGAAACCCTTCCCTCCAACTGGGAGGAGATTTCCGTGCATGGCCCCGGCAGCGATGCTCAGACCGCCTATTCGAAGGAATTCTGCGCCCTGCTTGCCGAACGTGGGCTGTTGGTGCCGCACTGGCCCGTCGAGCACGGCGGCGAGGACGCTCCGGTCTGGCGCCAGTTCATCCTCGGCGAGGAGATGTGGGCCGCCGGCGAGCCCCGCGGCGCGCAATATATGAACGTCAACTGGGTGGGGCCGGTGCTGATGCGCTTTGGCACGCCCGAGCAACTCGACAAACACCTACCGCCCGTACGGCGAGGTGACGCCATCTGGTGCCAGGGGTTCTCCGAGCCCTCGGCGGGGTCCGATCTGGCGGCGCTGAGCACCACGGCGGCTCCAGTCGAGGGTGGCTATCGGGTGACCGGTTCCAAGATCTGGACCTCCTATGCCGGCAAGGCCGACAGGTGCTTCCTGCTCGCGCGGATCCCGCCCGCGGCGGGGGGCGCGGCGGGCAAGGCGGCGATTGTCATCCTGCTGACGGATATGCGGTCGCCCGGTATTCAGGTGAAACAGATTCCCGCCCTGGTCGGCGAGGGCGACATCCATGAGGTGTTCTTCGACGACGTATTCGTGCCGTCGGAGGACCGGCTGGGCGCTGAGGGCCAGGCCTGGGAGATCATCAACTTCGCGCTTCAGAATGAACGCGTCGGCATCGCCCGCTACGAATTCTCCAGGCGCATGCTCGATCGCGCCGTCGCACGGCTAAAGGCGCAGGGACGGTGGGGCGATGCGGTGATCCAGGATCGCGCCGCGCGGGCGCTGATGCTGTGCGAGGCGGCGCGGATGCTGGTCTATCGCGTGGTCGACGGCAAGGCGCGTGACCTGCCTCCCGACGCCTTCGCCAGCGTCGCACGCTGGGCGGTGGTTCAGGCGGACAATGGGGTCAACGACTTCATGACCGAGTTCCTGCCCGATGGCCTGCTGGGCGCCGATCCGGTGCAGCAGGCGCATCACCAGCGCGCGATCGCCGCGGGGGTCGCCTCAGGCGCCGCCGAGATCCAGCTCAACCTTATCGCCCGACGTTGGTTGGGCCTGCCCGGGGAGCCCGCCCGCAAATGAACTTCTCCCTGACCGACGATCAATCGAGCGTGCTCTCCGGGCTCGACCAACTGCTGGGACAGTTCGACGAGCCGGGCGTCCGCCACGCCGTGACGCATGTCTATTCGGCGGCGCTGGCCGAAGCGCTCGCGCAAGCCGGTTTTCTGGACGTCGCGCGAGAGGCCGGGTTCGGGGCGCTCGATGCGGCGTTGCTGGTGGAGCGCGTCGCACGCGAACCGCACGTCGTCGAGGCCGGCGCCTCCGCCCTGATCGCGCCGATCTTGCCGATCGACGCCGGAGTCCGCCCCATCGCCCTGCTCAGCGGGGACCTGACGGGGGTGGCACGGTTCCTACCGGTCGCCAGCCTCCTGGTTGTCGATCGCGGCGACCACGCGCTACTGCTGCCAGTCGACCGCGACAAGGTTGAGCCGGTCGAGACCCTGCTGGCCTACCCCTATGGCAAGCTGGCGGAGGTCGATCCGGCACTGGGAACGCGGTTCGAGGATGTCAAAGCGATCCGGCGGCGCTGGCGCGTAGCTCTGGCGGCGGAGGCGGCGGGATGCATGGCGGCGGCTTTGGCCGCTGTCATCGAGCATGTCACCGCCCGCTTTGCCTTCGGTCGTCCGCTGGGATCGCTTCAGGCGATCCATCACCGGCTGGCGATGGCCTCCGAAACCGCGGAATCGACCCGCTGGCTGGCGTTACGCGCCGCCTGGTCCGACGATCCGGCGGATGCGGCCGTAGCGGCCGGGTTCGCCCAGTCGCGGATCGCTCAATTCACCTACGACCTGCACCAGTTTTCCGGCGCGATGGGTCTGACGCTCGAGTTCCCGCTGCATCTTTGGACCTATCGCCTGCGTGCGTTGGCGAGCGAGCTGGGCGGTGCGAGCCAGCAGGCGCGCGAGCTGGCCAAGACCGTTTGGGGTGAGGCGGCGTGAGAGAAGACATCGCCGCTTTCCGCCAGCAGGCCCGGGATTGGCTGGGCGCGAATGTCCCCGCCGGACGAGCGCCCTATGACGGCGCCGAGGGCCGCGCCTTCGCGCTGGCCTGGCAGAAGCGGCAGGCCGAGGGCGGCTGGGCCGGGATCGCCTGGCCCCGAGAGGTGGGCGGTCGCGGACTGTCCGTGCTCGAACAGATCGTCTGGTACGAGGAATATGCGCGGGCCGGCGCGCCGTCTTCGCTCAACGCATTGTTCGTCGGCCTCAATCATGCCGGGCCGACGCTGATTGCCTGTGGCACGCCCGAACAGAAGGCGTTCCACCTTCCGCGCATCCTCAAGGGCCAGTCGATCTGGTGCCAGGGGTTCTCCGAACCCGGCGCGGGCTCGGACCTTGCCGCCATCCGCACGCGCGGCCGGGTCGAAGGGGACCACCTGGTGATCGACGGGCAAAAGACCTGGTCAAGTTTCGCCGATGTGGCGGACTGGCAGGAACTGCTCGTGCGGACGGACCCCCACGCCCGCCCGGCGCAGGCGTTCACCTGGGTGATCTGCCCCATGGACACCCCGGGGATCACGGTCCGGCCGATCAAGACCATGGCCGGACCCTACAAATATTGCGAGGTCTTCTACGACGCGGTTCGCATCCCGCTGAGCCATGTGGTGGGCGGGCTGAACAGAGGCTGGCCGACGGCGATGTCGACGCTGGCCTACGAGCGTGGCACCGCCAGCCTGGGCCTTCTGATCGCCCTGACAATGCAGGTCGATGCGATGCTGGGCGACTGTCCGCGATCGCGCGCTCTGATGCTTGCCCGGCTCGCCCAGCTCAGCGCTGAAGGCGCCGCGATCCAGGCAATGGCCTATCGTGTCGCCCTCGACTCCGAGCAGGCCGTGCCCGACGCCAGCGCCTCGCTGGTCCGCCTGGCGTTTGCCGAATTCGGCAAGAAGGTGCAGGCGGCCGCGATCGACCTCTACGGCGTCCAGTCGGCGAAGGCGCGGGGCGCACACGGTCTGGGCCACGACTATCTGGACGCCTTTTCCGAGACCATCGCCGGCGGCACGGCCGAGATTCAGCGCAACATCATCGGCGAGCGTGTTCTGGGCCTGCCGAAGGGGCCGCGCTAGCTCTCGGGGCTGACACGGGCGTTGGCGTCAGGGTTCCAAACCGGCGAGCGCCCTTCTGCGAAGGCCTTGGGTCCCTCGGCGAAATCGGGGTGCGCCCATTGCGATTTGAGCAGTTCCCACCCATGCGCCGGCGCAGCCGGATCGGGCAGTTCGGTGGTCGCCCAGATCGCGCGTTTGGTCAGCGCCATCGCCTGGGGTGAGTTGGCGCCGATATCGCGGGCGAGCGCCATCGCACGCTTCATCGTCTCTTCCGCGGTGTCCTCGAGCAGGTCGACCATGCCCAGCGTCCAGGCGCGCTCGGCCGGCATCCGATAGCTGCGGCCCGCCAGCCCCATCAGCAGGGCGCTGCCGATCCCCGCGCGGCGCGCGATCCCTTGCGACTCGAGCGCCGAGACCTGGCCGACGCTGACGTGGCTGTCCATGAACACTGAGCTTTTGCAGGCGATGACGATGTCGCTGTCGGCGACGAAGTGCAGTCCCCCGGCGTTGGTGAGGCCGTTGACCGCGCAGATCACCGGCTTGCTGACCTTCGCCATGCGTGGCGAGAACCGGTTGGCCCGCTCATATGACTGGTTCTGAAGGCCGCCGACGCCGAGCTGTAAGGTCTGCACCTCGGCGCCCGTGCAGAAATGCTTGCCGCCCGCGCCGGTGATGATCGCCACCCGGAGCGCAGGATCGGATTCGACACGCTCCCAAGCCGCTTCAAGGGCGAGCAGCAGATCCGGGTTGAGCGAATTTCCCCGCTCGGGGCGATTGAGCGTCAGGATCGCGATAGCGCCGTCGACGTCGAACAGCAGCGGGCTGGGATCGGTCTTGGCGGCTGGCTTTGGTGCGGGCATCGTCGTCTCTCGTCAGTTCGAGCGGCGAATATCGTCGGGCAGGGTGCGACCGGCGAGGTGAAAGAAGATGGCTGACAACGCGATCGTCAACGCCATCGAGCACAGGGCGTAGCGCAGCGAGAGGTTGCCGAAGGTCGGTGTCAGCAGATCGCTGAGCCAACCGACGACCATGGGGCCGACCGACGACCCCACGATCGTCAGGCAGAACAGCAGAACGGCGGACGCCGTGGCGCGGATTCTGTCCGGGACCAGCGACTGCGCCGCCGCGAACGTCGGTGCGAAATAAAGCAGGCCCATCAGGTAGCTGAGCGTCAGGAACAGGGTCGCCAGGTTCAAGTCGGGCACAAGCCAGGCGGCCAGGGCGGTCGGCAATGACAGCCATTGCCCGATCGCCGGCAGGCGTGCGCGCCAAGCCTCGTCGCGACGCGCTAGCCAGTCCGCCAGCACGCCGCCGGCGAAAGTGCCGGTCAGTCCGCCGACCCCAAAGACGATGCCCATGCGCAGGCCCGCCTGCGCGGCGGTCAGGCCATGGACCCGCATCAGGAACGCCGGCCCGAAGACGTTGATGGCGTAGCTGCCGCAGGCATAGAGCGAACTGGCGATCGCCATGCAGCGGAACGAGCGAAAGGCGAACAGCTGGCGCAAGGTGGCGAAGAAACGCGGCGGCGCGACCCCGCCCGAAAGCGCTGGCGCGAGCTTCGGCAGGGTGAGCCAGCTGACAAGGGCGACGATCAGGCCGGGCGCCCCGACGACGAAGAACGCGGTCCGCCAATTGGCCACATCGCTGACCCAGCCGCCGAGCATCAGGCCGATGGTGCTGCCGATCGGCACCCCGATGGAGAAGATAGCCAGCGCCAGCGCGCGGCGACGCGGCGCGATCAGGCGTGAGATCAAGGCGTGGGCGCTCGGCGTACAGCCGGCTTCGCTGGCGGCGACGGTGACGCGGCTCAGAACCAGGTGACTGAAGCTGTTGGCCAGCCCCGACACGGCGGTCATCGCGCTCCAGGCCGCCAGCGAGAGGGTCAGCACCCAGCGCGGGCTCCAGCGATCGGCGGCATAGGCCAGCGGCAGCGCGGCGAAGGAATAGACGACGGCGAAGGCCAGGCCCGCCATCAGCCCGATCTGGGAATCGGTCAGTCTCAGGTCGGCCTTGATCGCGCCGATCAGGATGAACGGCAGTTGCCGGTCGATGAAGTTGATGACGTTGATGAACAGCAGCAGCCCGACGATCAGGCTGCCACGTCCCGCCAGGCCGTGGGAACCCGTGGACAGCGGCGCCTCATCACCGAGGGCGAACTCCTCCGCCAAGGCTGTCGGTGGCGCGTTCATTCGATCCGTTCCAATGCGCAGCCGCTCGACGTGTCCCGCTCGCGCCGGGTCTTTTTGCTGGAGACGATCCTTATGGGGCGGGATCGGCCTGGGCCACGACACAAGGTTGACGTTTGGCGACAGCGCCGACGCCCTGATCTGTCTAGCGAACAGGAGCCCTCGGTTCGATCCCCGCGATCAGGGTGTCGACCAGCGCCGCGGCCATCTTCGCCGGCGGCGTCGGGCCATCCGTTTTGAACCACCGCGCCGGCCAGTTGAGTGCGCCAGCGAAGGCGAAGGCCGCCACCCGCACGTCCGGGACATCCGCCGACCCATCGTCCACGGCTTCCGCGATGGCCGCGCACAGCGCATCGTCGATCTGCCGCTGGAGGGACCGAAACCGCTTGCGGGCCTCCGGCGACAGCACCTCGTCGCCCGTCCGGATCACGCAGCGACCGAACTCGCCCATGATGATCTCGCCGTAGCGTCGCAGAAACGCCCGTAGCCGATCCAGTCCGTTGCCGGGTTCGTCGCGCGTACGCTCGGCCGCCGCCCGCAGTTCGTCCAGCCCGAGCCGGACACACTCGAACAGCACCTGATCCTTATTGCCGAGGTGGTGATAGATCACTGGCTTGGTCACGCCCAGGCTGGCGGCGACGTCTTCGAGCGAGGTGGCGTGAAAGCCGCGCTCGTTGAACATGCGCACCGCCGCCAGCAACAGGGCGTCGCGCTTCTCCTGGCGTTCCTCGGCCGTCGAACGGGTTGAGCGGAACGGGGAGACGATCGCCTGAGATCCGGGACCAGGGGTTGCCATCGGGTCCTTGAAAGCGCCGCGCCATTGATGAGGCTACTCACGGGTAGGTCTGTCCCAGCCGGTAATCAAGGTGTTTCCGAACGAAGCGCAGGCGGCAATGCGCAACGCCGGGCGCACCCTTGCGCGGGAACGGATCAGGCCGGCCTCGACGGGCTTCGAACGCGATCAGGGCTGTCGCCAAGCATCAATCTTCTGTCGTGGCGACGTCGGCCGGGCCGTCCTATCGGTTTCAGCACGCTAAGAGGTCCGCGTGTCGCCCCGGACCGACAGCTGACCAGCCGCCGCCGCATGCGAGAGTTGAAACGTGAACATGGAAACGCCCGGCGCGTTCGGTGTCGACTTCGACGCCGACGAACTTCGCAGGAAGTATGAGCAGGAGCGCGACAAGCGACTACGCGCTGACGGCAACAGCCAGTACATCGAGATCGGCGGCCAGTTCGCTTCGTACCTCGAGGACCCCTATACCGAGCGTTTCGAGCGTGGGCCCCTGGCCGACGAGACGGAGGTCATCCTGATCGGCGGCGGGTTTGGCGGATTGCTCGCCGGCGCACGGCTGCGGGAGGCCGGCTTCAAGGACATCCGCATCATCGAGAAGGGCGGCGACTTTGGCGGCACCTGGTACTGGAACCGCTATCCGGGCGCGGCCTGCGACGTAGAATCCTATATCTACCTGCCGCTGCTCGAAGAGATGAACTTCATGCCGCGGCGGAAATATACGCCGGCGCCGGAAATCCTCGAATACTGCCGCAGGATCGCCGAGCGCTTCGAGCTCTATCGCGATGCCTGTTTCCAGACCCGGGTGACCGAACTGCGCTGGGACGAAGACATCCTGCGCTGGATCGTCTCGACCGATCGGGGCGACCGGATGCGGGCCAAGTTCGTGGCGATGGCCAACGGGCCCGCGCACAAGCCGAAGCTGCCGGGCATCCCGGGGATCGAGGACTTCAAGGGACACTCGTTCCACACCACCCGTTGGGACTACGACTACACCGGCGGCGGCCCCGAGGGCGGTCTCGACAAGCTCGGCGACAAGCGGGTCGGCGTTATCGGCACGGGGGCCACCGCCGTCCAGTGCATCCCGCACCTGGGGGAGGGCGCCCAACATCTCTACGTCTTCCAGCGTACGCCCTCGTCCATCGACGTGCGCAACGACCGGCCGACCGATCCGGACTGGTGGCGCAGCCTCAAGCCCGGCTGGCAGAAGGAGCGGATGGCCAATTTCACCACCCTGGTCACCGGCGGCCAGGTGGAGGTCGACCTGATCCAGGACGGTTGGACCGACGTCACGACCCGGTTTCTGCGCAACACCAGCATCACCGGCACGGACGGCACGGGGGCGCCCGTCCAGCCGCCGTTCGAGGCGATCGAACTGGCCGACTTCGCCAAGATGGAAGAGATCCGCGCGCGCGTGGACGAGATCGTCGCGGATCCCGGGACGGCCGAGGCGCTGAAGCCCTACTACCGCCAGTTCTGCAAACGCCCCTGCTTCCACGACCAGTATCTGCCGACCTTCAACCGGCCGAATGTGTCACTGATCGACACCGGCGGGATGGGGGTCGAGCGGATCACCGAACACGGCGTGATGGTCGCCGGCCTCGAGTACGAGGTGGACTGCCTGGTCTTCGCGACCGGCTTCGAGCTGGGCGCCAACTACACCAGCCGCTCCGGTTACGACGTGATCGGCGCCGGCGGCGTCAAGCTGTCGCAGAAATGGGCCAACGGCCTGTCGTCGCTGCATGGCATGCACGTCAATGGCTTCCCCAACCTGTTTATCTTTATGCGCGACCAGTCGGCGCATACGCCCAATTTCACCCATGCTCTCGACGAGCAGGCCAAGCACTTCGCGCACCTGCTGCGCGCCGTCCGCGACAAGGGCGCGGTCAGGGTCGAGGCGATCCAGTCGGCCGAAGATGATTGGGTGCGGACGATTGTCGATCACGCCCAGATCAACATCGAATTCCTGGCCAGCTGTACGCCCGGCTACATGAACGCCGAAGGGCAGATCCGGGCCGAGGCCGCCAAGCGGAACGGCGGCTATGGCGACGGTCCCGCCGCCTTTTTCCAGCTGCTGGAGGACTGGCGGAACGACGGCGAGCTGCGCGGCCTGGAGCTGAGCTAAACGGTTGGACAGGGTTGCCAGATTTGTCCGGTTCTATGAGTTTCCCTGCGCCGGGCAAAGCGGCCGTGCGGTGTTCAGCGCTCCGTAAGACCAGATCATGCCGATCAAGGACCGGGCGAGCGCGGCATGGCCCCCTCGAACGGACAGTTGGCGGCAAATATCATTGGTATTCGGGGTCAGGGCCGCCCGTCGCGCCGCTATTCGGCCCGGCCGAAATTTGACGGCGTGGGGCTGTTCAACGCCGCGGGCTCGTTCAAATGTTCGCCGCGACAGGCTGTTCCGACAATCGAACTAAGATCACAATGTTGTCCGGCTGAATCAGTTTACCGCGCCCTGTCGGCCCGGGTGGATCGCATGTCGCTCAACATCAAGACGATGGTCGGCGAAGCTGGTAGCTCCTCCCCCTCAGGCATCAATCGGCGGCCCGCCGACGAACGAAGCCAACAGCCTGGGATAAGGGCGAATTGGGGGGTGATATGAACAAACATGTTCTGATGATCGGCGTGGCGGCGGCGGCGCTGGGAATCTTTCCCGCGGTGGCGGTGGCGGCCGCTTCGGAGTCGACCAGCGCCACGGCGGACACGCACGGCGAAGTCACCGAAGTCATCGTTACCGCGCAGAAGCGCTCGGAGCGCCTGCTGGATGTGCCGATGTCGGTGGCGAGCATTTCCGCCGCCCAGCTTAGCAGCGGCGGGGCCAAGACCACGGACGACCTGCGGCAGATGACGCCCGGTCTGTTGACGGTCAACAACGGCTTCGGCTTCCTGCCGGTGATCCGCGGCATTCAATCGTCGGGCACCTCGCCGGGCGACGCGACCAACGTCGCGATCTATCTCGACGACGTCTCGATTGGGGCGCCGATCGCCGGTTTCTTCGACCTGTCGGATATCGAGCGCATCGAAGTGCTGAAGGGTCCGCAGGGCACGCTGTTCGGCCGGAACGCCACAGGCGGCGCCATCCGCATCATCACCCGCACTCCGTCGTTCACGCCCGGCGGCAGCGTCGCCGCGGACTATGGCTTCCGCTACCAGGAACTGAAGCTGAACGGCTATTTCACCGGGCCGATCACCGACAGCCTGGCCGCTTCGTTCAGCGGTTCGTATCGGCGCGGCGCGGGCTACATCAAGGGCATCGGGCCCAACGTGGGCCGCACCTATGGCGCACCCGACAATTACCTGGTTCGGGGCAAGCTGCTCTTCAAACCAACGAACAACTTCAAGGCCGTGCTGACCGCCGACACCTGGGCCCAGCAGAACAACAGCGTGTTCATCAGCGAGGTGCTCGGAAGCATCCTTCCTTATCCGGGCTCAATCCCTTCGAGGATCAACACCTACGCCGGCAGCACCCAGCCCATCGCCAATCTCCGGGGCAGCGGCGTGAGCCTGGACGTGAACTGGAACCCGAGCAACGACGTGACGGTTCGCTCGATCACGGGCTATCGGCATGTCGCCGTCAACTCGCAGTCGGACACCGACCGCACCAACCAGTCGATCAGCTGGAACCAGCTCAGCCAGTACGAAAATGCTTTCAGCGAGGAGATCAACATCTCCGGCGGCGCCGCCAAACCGCTGGCGTGGATCGCCGGCGCCTACTTCTTCGACGGCAGCGCCGGCAATCCCTATTTCCGGCAGGGAACCGGCGACGCGCCGGGCGGGACGCTCGTCTCGAATTTCACCAACCACGTGTCGGACGTGGCGGTGGCCGGGTTCGGCGAACTGACGTGGAGCCCCACCAGCCAGCTGCACATTACCGGCGGCCTGCGCTACAGCTCCGAGCGGAAGCACTTCCACTACCAGACCCTCGCCTCGTCCGGGACCTTCGCGACCACGGACACGCAGAAGACCTGGCCCTCGGTGACCTATCGCGGGGTTGTCCGGTACGACCTCTCGGATGAGGCCAACGTCTATGCGTCCATCAGCAACGGCTTCAAGAGCGGGGTCTACAACGCCTATTCGCCCCTGGCCGTCCCGGTGAACCCGGAGAAGGTGACCGCTTACGAAATCGGCGCGAAGGCGCGGATCAAGGGCGTCACCCTCACGGCCGCCGCCTACGCGTACCAGTACGACGACATCCAAGTTTCGGCCTATGTGACGGTCAACGGCCAGCTGCTCGTGTCGCTTTCCAACGCCGCGAGCGCCGAGATGCGCGGCTTCGAATTCACCGCCGAGGGCAAGATCGCCGAAGGCCTGTACTTCAACGCAGGCGTGAGCTGGGAGCCCGTCTCCAAGTACGACAAATACCTGACGGCCCAGGTCGTCGCGCCTATCGCAGGAGCGCCGGGGCCTATCGTGGCGCAGGTCATCGTGCCCTATGACGCCTCGGGCAGCCACACGGTGCGTACGCCCGACGTAACGGCCAACCTGCAATTGCGTTACGAGCACGAACTGGCGGGCGGCATGTTCAATGCCACGTTCAACGGCTCCTATACCGGAACCTTCTACTGGCAGCCGGGCAACTTTTCGCGGGAGTCGCCGTCCTTCATTGCCAACACGCGCCTGTCGTGGACGGACAAGCGCCGCGTCACCTACTCGGTGTTCTGCACCAACCTCACCAACGAGCTTTATCATACCGACTATGTGGCGAACACGCGCGGCGGCGACAGCGTCAAGTTCCCGCAGGGGCGTGAGGCCGGGCTCGGAATCAGCCTGGACTTCTGATCCACCGGATCGGGCGGGACCGCCAACCGGCCGGGCGGCCGATTGGCGGTCCTTGATTTCCGGCGGGTTCGGTGCGTTCGGCTATCGCTTGACACGCCGCATCGTCATGGAGTGACGGTAGGTCGACGCCGGGTGGGTGTTGATGGTGATCTGCGCGACCTTGTCGTCGTCCACCTTGTAGATTCGGCGCACCTCGAGCGCGGCCGAACCCTCCGGAACCTTGAGCCGCTCGGCCATCGCCGGCGTGATGACCGTGGCCGAGATTTCCTGCTGCACCTCGGTGATGGTGACGGCGAAGACGTCCTCGATCAGCTGGAAGATCGGGCCCGAATGGCGCGGCAGCTGCCGGCCGATCGCGGCGTAGTCGCGATTGATGTAGTAGTCGGCCCAGCAGATCGGCGCCGCGTCCCGCTCGCCGCGTCGAAAGCCGCTCACCGACAGCCATTCCTCGCCTTTGGCGACACCGAGGCGGTGGGCCAGTTTGCTGTCGGTCTTGATCAGCCGGATCGATTCGATCAGCAATGGGGTTCCGGCGCCGAAGGCGACGATGTCGTCGATCGAAACGGTGTTGAGCACCTGGGAGTCCGACGCCCGCACCGGGACGACGACCGTGCCGGCCCCCTGGCGCGACGAGACAAGGCCGTCCTCGCGCAGCCGGCGGATCGCTTCACGGACGGTGAAGCGGCTGACCGCGAAGCGCTCGCGCAGCACATCCTCGGTGGGAATCTGCGAGCCGACGGGATAGAGGCCATTGATGATTTCGTCGCGCAGCACCTGCGCCAATTGAAGATAGAGCGGACCCTCAAAGCGCGAAGCTTTCCTCGGTCTTGCGTCGTCGCCCGGCCCCCCGGAAAGTTTGGATTCGGTCTTCAACCCCATCACGCTCTTTCGATCTACCCCGTCCGCGACGGTCCTCCGCCCGAAGGGGCGCGACTTGCCGACCGTGTCGCCAACAAGGCGCCGCAGGTTTGCGCTAGATTTCGGCAATATTCTACCCAGCGGCCCGATGCCAGGGGACTGCCACGTGGCGTTGCCCATGGCGGGCGCCGCCGGGGCGTCTCGGCGTATGGGCGGGGCATCGGGCGAGATCGTCATATTTGACCGGATAAATGTCGATACATACCGTATTTATGCTGGTTCGCGTTTGATATTCGTCTGGATAAATATTACCAATAGCAGGGCGTGGGCGCCGCCGCGGATCGGCGTGGGCTCGGGGAGAATGTTGATGGCGGTCAAGGCTGGTGATGCGGCGACGCGGGACACGCTGACACGATCCAGATTCGACTGCGTCGGGGGCTGAGGAGCGTGGCGTCTTGCGGCCCGCTGGCGGGCGTACGCGTTGTGGACCTGACCGCCGTGCTGATGGGGCCCTATTGCACCCAGATCATGGCGGACATGGGCGCCGACGTGATCAAGGTCGAGCCGCCGAGCGGCGACGGCACCCGGTACGTGTCCGATGGCCCGTCACCCGGCATGAGCGGGGTGTTCGCCAATACCAATCGCGGCAAGCGCAGCGTGGTCCTCGACCTGGGGCGCGAGGACGATCGGGCGGTGCTCCGTTCGCTGATCGAAACCGCCGACGTGTTCATTCATTCGATGCGGGCGAAAGCGATTGCTCGCCTCGGCTTCGACTATTCGGCGGTCGCCCGCCTCAACCCATCGATCGTCTACACCAACTGCTATGGCTATGGTCGGCGCGGGCCGAACGCCGCTCTGGCCGCCTATGACGACACGATCCAGGCCGAATGCGGGCTGATCGCGGTGCAGGAGATGCTGACCGGCGAGCCGAGCTTTGTCGGGACCGTCGTCGCCGACAAGGTCACCGGGCTTTCGGCGCTCTATGCGACGATGATGGCGCTGTTCCACCGCGAACGGACCGGGGAGGGCCAGGAGGTTGAGGTCTGCATGTTCGAGACCATGGCCTCGTTCATGCTGGTCGAGCATGCCAATGGCGCGCTGTTCAATCCGCCGCTTGGGCCGGCAATCTACAACCGGCCGGTTACGCCCAACCGCCGTCCTTATCGGACGCGCGATGGCCACATCGCCGCGCTGATCTACAACGACAAGCAATGGAACGCCTTCGTCGCCGACGTCCGACCGCCCTGGGCCGAGGATCCGCGTTTCGCCACCCTGGCCCAGCGCTCGCGGGTGATCGACAGCGTCTATGCGGCGATTGCCGAGACGATGCTCGATCGCACGACTGACGAGTGGCTGGCGACATTCCGGCGTCTCGATATCCCGGCCGCGGCCTTGCAGACTCCGGGCGCGCTGTTTGATGACCCGCATCTGGCGGCGGTCGGCTTTTTCGAAACGGTCGACACGCGCGACGGGCCGGTGCGTTTTCCCGGCGTGCCGGTTTCGCTTTCGCTCACGCCCGGGCGGATCGCGTCGGGCGCCCCGGCGCTGGGCGAGCACACGGACGAGATTCTGGGCCAGGTGGCGGCTCGCCGCCGGGCCGCGGCCGACCCGACACACGCGGGATAGTCTCGCCCAGAAGGACAGCGCCGTGGATTTTTCGCTCACCGCCGATCAACAGAACATCCGCGACGCGGTGCTGAAGCACTGCGCGCGGTTCACCGACGACGATTGGCTGACGCTCGATCGCGACGCGCGCTTCCCCGCAGAGTTCCATCGCTCGATGGCGGAGGCGGGCTGGCTCGGTATCGCAATGCCGACCGCGGTGGGCGGCTCGGGCCTTGGCGTCACCGAGGCGGCGATCATGATGCAGGCCGTGGCCGAGGCGGGGGGCGGGATGACGGCCGCCTCAAGCATCCATGGCCCGGTCTTCAGCCTGGAGCCAATCGCACGGTTCGGAACGGCGACGCAGCAGCGGCGGATGATCCCGCCGATCCTCAGCGGCCAGGACATGATGTGCTTCGCCGTGACCGAGCCCAATACCGGGCTCGACACCACCAAGCTGAAGACCCGCGCGGACCGGTGCGAGGGTGGCTACCTCGTCAACGGCGAGAAGATCTGGATCTCGGTCGCGCAGGTGGCCAACAAAATGATGCTGCTGGCGCGCACCACGCCGCTCGATCAGGTCAAGCGCAAGACGGACGGACTGTCGCTGTTCTTCACCGATCTTGACCGCTCGAAGATCGACATCCGGCTCATCCACAAGATGGGGCGCCACGCGGTGGATTCGAACTTGCTGTTCATCACCGATCTCTTCGTGCCGGAGGACGATCGGATTGGGGCCGAGGGCGACGGCTTCCGGATTATCCTGAAGGGGCTGAATCCGGAGCGGGTGCTGCTGGGGGCCGAAGCGGTGGGGATCGGGCGCGCGGCGCTGCGGCGTGCGTCGCGGTATGCGCGCGAGCGGATCGTGTTCGACCGGCCGATCGGGATGAACCAGGGCATCCAACACCCGCTGGCCAAATGCTGGGCGCAACTGGAGGCCGCCAATCTGATGGTGATGAAGGCCGCGACCCTGTTCGACCGGGGCGAGGAGTGCGGCCTGGAGGCCAATGCCGGCAAATATCTCGCCGCCGAAGCGGCGTTCGAGGCGTGTCACACGGCGATGCTGACCCTTGGCGGCATGGGATACGCCCAGGAATATCACGTCGAGCGGCTGATGCGCGAAGTGCTGATCCCGCGTACGGCGCCGGTCAGTCCACACATGATTCTGAATTTCATCGCCGAAAAGGCGCTCGACCTTCCCAAGTCCTATTGATCCATCCGGGGCGCGACGCACGATGACCTCTGAATTCCAGCCTGCCATCGCGCGCTCGTGGCTGTTCGCACCGGGCGACAGCCAGCGGAAGATGGAGAAGGCCGTCGATGGCCCCGCCGACGCGGTGATCTTCGATCTCGAGGATGCGGTGGCGCCCGATGGCAAGCCGGCCGCGCGGCGGATGGTCCGCGCCTTCCTCGATCGCCCGAGACCGGCGCGCGAGCGGCTGTGGGTCCGCATCAATCCGATCGATGGGGACTATGCGCTGGACGACCTGGCGGCGGTCATGCCGGGGCGGCCGGGGGGCGTCATGGCGCCCAAGGTGCGTGGCCGCGCCGATGTGGAGCAACTCGACCATTACCTGTCCGCGTTCGAGGCCGCCAACGGCATCGAGCATGGCTCCACCCGCGTCATCGCCCTGGTCACCGAGGTGGCCGAGGCGATGTTCACCACCGGCGGCTATCGCGGCGCCCCGCGCGTCGTCGCCCTGACCTGGGGGGCCGAGGACCTGGCCGACTCGATCGGCGCCAGCAGCAATCGCGATCCGGGCGGAGGCTATTCCTTCACCTACGAGCTCGCTCGCAGCCTGTGCCTGCTGGGCGCCGCCGCCGCCGGCGTGGCCGCGGTCGAGACCATCCATGGCGATTTCCGTGACCTTGAAGGTCTGCGCCAGCGCGCTCAGAAGGTTCGCCGTGACGGCTATCGCGGCATGCTGGCGATCCACCCGGACCAGGTCGAGGTGATCAACGCCGCCTTCACGCCGAGCGCGGAAGAGATCGCGGCGGCCGAGGAGATCGTCGCGGCCTTTGCCGCCCATCCGGGCGCCGGCGCGATCGGCCACAAGGGCGCGATGCTGGACCGTCCGCACCTGGCCCGCGCGCGGCTGCTGCTGAGCCAGGCGGGCCGGCGGTGACGGCCGCGGTTACGTCCACAGGTCTCGACCTTGCCCGCTTTCTGCGCCGGGGCGACCACATCGTCATCGGCCAGGCGTGCGGCGAGCCGACGACCGTGGTCGAGGCGCTGATAGGCCAAGGGACGTCGATCGGCGATTTGTCGGCCTTCATCGCCACCAGCTTCTCCGGCGTGTTCACCGCAGCCTCGGCGGACAGCTTCGCGCTGAGCAGCATGGGTGCGATCGGGGCGCTGCGTGACCTGGCCAAGGCGAATCGGTTGGGCGTCATCCCCTGCCACGTCAGCCAGGTGGGGCCGATGATCACAGGCGGACTGATCGGCTGCGACGTGGCCCTGGTCCAGGTCAGCCCGCCCGACGCCAATGGCCATCACAGCCTCGGCCTGATCAGCGACCACGTCGAGGCGGCGATCAACAAGGCGCGCGTGGTGATCGCGGAGGTCAACGACCAGGTTCCGTTCACCCGTGGCCCGACGCTCTCCGCCGGGCGGATCGACTGTGCGGTCGCGGTCTCCCGCGCGCCGGTCGAAGTCGCGCCGGCGGCGATCGGCGAGACCGACACCGCGATCGCCGCTCACGCCGCCGCCTACATCGGCGACGGCGCGGTCATCCAGACGGGTGTGGGCGCGGTGCCGGACGCCATCCTGCGCCTGCTGGGCGACCGTCGCGATCTGGGTGTCCATTCGGGGATGATTGGTGACGGGCTGGTGGATCTGGTCGAGGCGGGTGTCGTCACCAACGCGCGCAAATCCATCGACAGGGGGGTGTCGATCACCGGGGCGCTGATGGGCAAGCGACGGCTCTACGACTTCGCCCACCGCAATCCAGCGATCCGCATGGCTGCTGCCGCCTATACCCATGGGGCCGCGGTGCTGGCTCAGCTCGACCGACTGGTGACGATCAATTCGGCGCTCGAGGTCGACCTGACGGGACAGGTGAACGCCGAGCAGAGCGGGGCGATCTATCTTGGCGGCACAGGCGGCCAGGGCGACTTCATCCGCGCCGGCGCCCGCTCGGTGGGCGGACGGGCGATCGTGGCCCTGCCGGCGACCGCGCGCGGTGGTGCGATCAGCCGGATCGTCGAAACCCTGTCTGGACCGGTCACCACAGCGCGCAACGACGCCGACGTGATCGTCACCGAATTCGGCGCCGCGGAGCTGAAGGGCCAAACGCTGGCGGAACGCGCGCGCCGGCTGGCCGCGATCGCGCATCCCGGCTTTCGCGAAGACCTCAAGCGCGCCGCTTGGCGGATCGAACAGAGGGGGTTCTGATGGGCGATGCGGTGCTGTTCGACGCGCGGGACGATGGCATCGCCATCATCACGCTCAATCGGCCCGAGACGCGCAATGCCCTCAGCCGCGACATCCGCGACGGCCTTTTCGCGGCCTGGGACCGGTTCGAGCGCGATCCGGCATTGCGCATCGCGATCCTGACCGGCGCCGGCGAAAGGGCCTTCTGCGCTGGCGGCGATCTGAAGGAAATGACCGAGACCCGCATGGCCGTTCCGCCGCGCGACATGTTCCCCGTGCCCGGCGATACGATCGAGCTCAGCAAGCCGACGATCGCGGCGGTCAACGGCGTCGCCTTCGCCGGCGGCTGGATGATCGCCCAGGCCTGCGACCTGTGCGTAGCGAGCACTACCGCGCGTTTCGCGATCACCGAGGTCAAGGTCGGGCGCAGCTCGCCCTGGGCTACGCCGCTGATCCACATGATCCCGCAGCGGATCATGATGGAGATCGTGCTCACTGGTAGACCCATCGACGCCCGCCGCGCCTATGAGATCGGACTGGTCAACCGCCTGGCCGAGCCGGAGGCCCTGATCGACACCGCCATGGCCCTGGCGCGCGAGGTGCTGGAGGGCGCGCCGCTCTCCGTCCGGGTCGGGCGCGAGATGGTGATGCTATCGACGGAAATGGGCCGGGCGGCGGCGCTGGTCGCCGCGCGCCACGCCGCCGAATATCTCTATCGCAGCAACGACGCGCAGGAGGGACCGCGGGCTTTCGCCGAAGGGCGGCCCCCGCGGTGGGCGGGCTCCTGAACGCTCCTGTTTTGATCTATCCGGACAAACTTTTGACCTGGCCGCGAAAGCTAGGCTTCCCTGTGTCAAACGGGCGTCGCAGTGGCGTGTGACGATTGACAGTCCTGTAATAGCTGGACAAATTTCCTGAGCGGGCGCGCAGGCTTGACCTCGCCGAGACGGCGTGTTCGATCTCGTCGATGCGGCCCAGCAGGCTAGTTGTCCGGATGTATTAGACATATCCGACCGACCAGGAGAGTTGTGATGAAAGTCAACATGGGCATCTCGGTACAGAACTCCGGGGATTGGGAGCGCATCGCCGCGGAAGACTGGAGCCAAGGACCGGAGAGCCCGGACTGGAAGTGTGTCGAAGCCGCGCTGGCGATCGCCGACCTCGCCGAACCGCTCGGTTTCGACGGCATCTGGGCGCCCGAGCACTTCGGCACGCCCTACGGCATGTGCCCCAATCCGCTGCAGACCCTGACCTATTTCGCCGGCCGGACCGAGCGGGTGACCTTCGGTACGATGGTTTGCGTCGCGCCGTGGTGGAATCCGGTGCGGCTCGCGCACCAGATCGCCTATCTCGATATCGTCTCGAAGGGCCGCTACACAACCATCGGCCTGGGCCGCGGGGTGGCGAAGTCGGAGTTCGAGTCGCTGGGCGTGCCGCGCGAGGAGAGCCGCGAGCGGTTCAACGAAACCATCGACATCATCAAGCTGGCGCTGACCCAGGAGCGGTTCTCGTTCGAGGGGGATATCTTCGAGATCCCCGAAATGACGCTCCGGCCGCAGCCGTACAGCAAGGATCTGCCGTCGCGCATCTTCGGCTCGGCGGCGACGCCGGAGTCGCTGGAGATCCTCTCCCGGCGCGGCCTGGTCCCGCTGTTCGTCGGCAACAAGCCGATCGAGGACGCCGGCAAGGAAGTAAAGCAAGTGAACATCTTCCGCGCGGAAGAGGGCTACGCCCCCTGCCAGCCGAAGAACGTCATGTTCATGTTCTGCAGCAACAACCCGGCCGACTTCGCCGAGACCGACGAGTGGATGTGGACCGCCAACCGCGACGCCACCCTGCACTACAAGTTCGCCGATCCGTCCAATTTCGTCGGCGTGAAGGGCTATGAAGCCTATGCGGCCCGGGCCGGCGCGGCGACCGCGCTGCTCGCCTCGTCGGTGACGGGAGACCAGCCGATCGAACGGCCGAAGATGTCCGGCTATCATCCTTCGAACCTGCTGATCGGCAAGCCCGACGAGGTCATTGAGCGGATCATCGCGGCGCAGAAGGCGTGCGGTTTCTCCGAGCTGACGCTGGTGCCGAACTTCGGCGTCATGCCCTACGAGGACGCGATCAGGAGCGTCCGCCTGTTCGCCGAAGAAGTGCTGCCAGTGATCCACAAGCTCGACGCGACACTCAGCCCCGAACTGCTTCCGGAGACTGCGCTCGCCTGATCGGCGCCCTGCGCCCCACCGATCAGGCGGCGGCGCTGGCCTTCAACCCCGCGAGCCGGCCGCGGTCGCCGGTAAACGCGAGCACTGTCGCCGCGCCGGCCGCCAGCAGGAGCATCGCGATCATCACGGCATAGGTCGAGGCGTAGTTGCCCGACAGGTCGTACAGCTTTCCCGCCAGCGGGGCCGCGCCGAACAGGAACGGGATCTTGGTGAAATAGCTGTAGCCGACCACGCGGCTCAGCGAGGCCGCGCCATAGCGCTCGTTGATGCAGGCGCTGTGCAGGGTGATCGCCGGCCCCATCGCCGCTCCCATCATCACCGAGACGATCATCATCAACGCCGGTGAGGCGACCAGGGAGAACAGATACCAGGTCGCGGCCGCCTGCAGCAGCGCCAGCACAAGGGCGCGAAACGGCCCGATCCGGTCGATCAGCCAGCCATAGATCAGGGCGCCGAGTAGGGCGCCGGCGCCCGCCCCCGACAGGATGGTCGAGGCAAGCGTCAGGCCAAGGCCGTTCGCCGTCGCCATGGCCGCGCCGTGTGCCGTGAAAGCCGTGCCCGCGGCGGAGACGATGCCGATCGCAAAGCTGATCAGCCAGAAGGCGGGATCGGCAAGGATCGCCCGGCTGCTCACCAGCGGTTGTCTGAGCGCTGGAACCGCCTGCGGCTCGATGGCGAGACGCGGTGTCTGCCCCACGTCCTCGGGATGCTCGATCGCCATGCGCATCACCGGGATCGTCGCGACGAACAGGCCGGCGAGGGACAGGAACAGCAATTGTCGTCCGCCCTGGGACACCAGCCACGCCGCCAGCGGCGCGGCGAAGATTCCGAACACCTGCACTAGGCCGATACCCAGCGCCTTGCCGCGATCGCGCTCGAACCAGCGGCTGATCAGGGTCGGCGCCGAGATGACCGCCATCAAGCAGCAGCCGGCGCCGATCATCACCGCGAACAGCAGCAGCACTTCCGGCAATGTCCGCGCGAAGGCGAGCAGGGCGAAGCCGACCGCGTGGAAGGCGGCGCCGGCCATCATCAGCGTGCGCAGCCTGAACCGGCGGGTCAGGTTGCCGACGAAGGGCGCCATCAGCCCCATCGCCAGCAGCAGCACTCCGAAGGGCAGCGAGGCGGCGGCGCGCGACAGGCCCAGGTCGCGCTGCATGGCGACCAGCGCGGGACCGAAGGCGTTGATCACCACGGTCAGCCCCAGATTGTAGGTCAGGAAGGCCAGCGCGACCATGCGCCAGCCAAAGAAGCGTTCGGGAGCCAAGGTCGGGTTCAAGCGTGGTGGCCTTTCAATCCGAAGGAGCGGCGAACCAGGGCCACCGGCGCCAACCATGCGGGCGAAGGGCGCCTCGGCACGGGCGCCTGTCTGAGCAAGGTTGTACAGACTAATCCCGGTCTATCAAACGGTCCCTACCGCCTGAGGATTGGCTCGATAAGTCAAAAACAAGACTTCAGGCGACAGGCGTGCCGGTCTGTGGTGCGCCGGCGCTAGGCCTGTAATATGTCCGGACAGCTACCCAGATCCGGGTTGGGCTAGGCCCAATAGGCCTCGGTCCAGTGAACCGCCCCGAAGTTTCGGTGCGAGGGAGGAGACAGCCATGCAGCCGCTGGAACCCGAAGTGGAGTTTGATCCTCGGTACTGGCAGTGGGGCACGCAGGATCCGGGCCCGCGCCTGTTGCATACCATGATCCGTGTAACGAACCTGGAAGCCTCCCTGGCCTTCTACACCGTGGGCTTCGGAATGAAGGTGCTCGACCGGTTCGACGTGCCGCTGCGGCGCGTTTCGGCCGCCTATATCGGCTATGCCGATTATGACGCGGGTGGCCTGCTGGAGCTGACGCACAAGTGGGATGACTTGGAGATCGTCCCCGGCAGCTTCCATTTCGCCATTGGCGTGCCGGACATGGAAGGTGTGTTGGTCCGGCTGACGGCGGCGGGCGCCGAGATCGATTTGAAGCCGACCGTGTTGGTTCCCGGCGGGCCGCTGGTCGCCTTCGTCAAGGACCCGGACGGCTATTCGGTCGAGCTCATCCAAACCCGGCGCGCGACATGATCGGCGATCCCCGTTTCGGCCGGGCTTGAGCGGGCGGACTGCCGGTCGTCGGCATGTTGTCGCGCACCGGCGGCGTGCCCGAGTTGCCCCGATAACAGACCCAAAAGCGCCCTGAGAACGGGCGCCTCGCGCGGGTTTGGGTCTATTTATCTCGCGAAAACAAATGGTTATGTCTGTCGCCCAGGCGAGAGCGGACCGCTGTGGATTGTTTGGCGGTGCCGTCAGTCTAACAGCAACTCGTCTCCGGCACGGTTTAATCAAGGCGCAGGAACGGACGGCGACGACTTCGGTCTATGCCCGCGCCAGCCGTCGCTGGAGCAGTGTCGCTAGGATTGATTGGCGGGTGGCTAGCCCAGCCATAACTTGTCTATAACTACTTGCAAAATAAGGAAAATGATCCGCTTCCGCCACTCTTGCGCTGTCGTGCGATTCACCCCCTTCTGATCACTACGATCAAGTCGGAGGGGGCAAGGGGCTTCTTTGTCTAATCGCATCCAGGAACTGCGTGAGTCGCGCGGCCTCACGTTGCGGGATGTTGCGACAAAGATTGGCACGTCCAATCAGCAGATTAGCCATCTCGAACTGGGCAAGCGGCATCTCACAGTCGAGTGGATGGTACGGCTGGCAACGGTGCTGGAGTGCCATCCTTGGGAACTCGTCGAGGCGGTCCAGCCGCCTGCTCTCACCCAGCGTGAAGCCCGCATGCTCAAGAACTTCCGTGGTCTGGCAATCGAATCTCAAGACGCCCTAATCGCTGATACCAAGCAGGCGCCGGGCGCCGGTGGCCCGCGCAAGCGGAGGCCGGGCCAGGAAGGCCTAGCTTGACGCAAGAATTCCACCTTGCCTTTCTGCCAACAATGTGTTTGCAGTCGCGGTGGGGGCGGAATCCTTTTGAGGAGTCTGCCAAGTGGCAGATCCAGGTCAAAGCGATAGAGGCCTCACAGGCGATCCACCCGTCCTGATCCGCGCCGCGCAGTACGTGCGCATGTCGACCGACCACCAGCGTTACTCCACCGAGAACCAAGCAGACGCCATCCGGCAGTACGCCGAGGCGCACGGCATGTTGATCGTTCACACCTACGCGGACGAAGGAAAGAGCGGACTCAATATCGAGGGGCGAGGCGGTCTCAAGCAGTTGCTCCGCGACGTTGAGGAGCGGCAGACCGACTTCGAGGTGCTGCTGGTGTACGACGTCAGTCGGTGGGGCCGGTTTCAGGACTCCGATGAGGCCGCCTTCTACGAGTACCTTTGCCGGCGCGCCGGGCTGCAAGTGATCTATTGCGCCGAACCGTTCAACAACGACGGCACGCCGATCGCAACCATTGTGAAGAGCGTCAAGCGCGCCATGGCTGGGGAGTACAGCCGCGAACTCTCCACCAAGGTCTTCATCGGCCAATGCCGGCTGGTGGAGTTGGGATACCGGCAAGGCGGCGCGCCCGGATACGGCCTGCGGCGCCTACTTGTGGATGAGAAGGGTGAACCCAAGGGCCAAATGATCCGCGGCGAACAGAAGAGCCTGCAGACTGATCGGGTGATCCTGGTGCCTGGGCCGCCGGAGGAGGTGGACACAGTCCGCCAAATCTACCGCCTATTCGTGGAACGCGGCAAATCAGAGCGTGAGATCGCTGCGGTGCTCAACCTCGACGGCTGCCGCACGGATGTCGGCCGCGAGTGGACACGCGGAACTGTCCATCAGATCCTGACCGGCGAGAAGTACGTCGGCAACAACGTCTACAATCACGTCTCCTTCAAACTCAAGAAGAAGCGGGTGCGCAACGCGCCGGAGATGTGGATTCGGGCCAACGGCGCCTTCGCCGCTGTGGTCGACCAGGAGATATTCGCCCGCGCCCAGATGGTCATCGCCCAGCGCTCAACCCGGTTGGGCAACACAGAGATGCTCGCCGCATTGCGCGAACTGCTCGTCAGAACCGGCGCCCTGTCGGGGCTGATTATCGACGAGCAGGAGGGGATGCCATCAAGCACGGCCTATCGCACGCGCTTTGGCAGCCTGCTGCGCGCCTATGCCTTGATCGGCTATCATCCGGATCGCGACTTTCGCTACATCCAGATTAATCAGCGGCTTCGCGAATTCTTCCCACAGGTCGTTGCCGAGGTGGTCGAAGGCATTCGGGCGGCGGGCGGTCGGATTGTCAGAACGGACGAACACGGCCTTCTCGTGGTCAACGAAGAGCTCACGCTCTCGGCGATCATCGCCCGTTGCCGACAGACGCCGGCTGGCGCCTACCGGTGGCGCTTGCATTTCGATGCGGGGCTCGCGCCGGATATCACCATTGCTGTGCGCATGGAGGTCGGCAACCGCAGAGCCCTCGACTACTATCTCTTTCCCAAGCTCGATCTCTTTGCGGGACGTCTTAAACTCGCCGAGGAAAACGGTCTGTCGATCGATGCATACCGTTTTGAGACCCTGAAGGATCTCTTCGCGCTTTCAGTGCGCATTCCGTTCGCGTTGGCCGCCTGATGAAAGAGCCAGCCATCCTTGTCGAGTCGATCCCAATCGACAAGATCGCTGTTCTCAATCCTCGCGGCCGCAACCGCCGCACGCATCGCGAGATTATCGACAGTATCGAGGAGATCGGACTGAAACGGCCGATCACGGTCAGCCGCCGGCGGACGGCGAACGGCGATGTCCGCTACGACCTGGTCTGCGGCGAGGGACGGATCGAAGCCTTCCAGGCGCTCGGCCAATCCCATATCCCAGCGATCGTCATGGAGATTTCGGAAGAGGACTGCCTCGTTCGCAGCCTAGTGGAGAATGTTGCGCGACCGCTTCACACCGGCGTCGAGCTCATGCGCGAGGTCGAAGCCCTCAGGAAGCGTGGCTATTCGGATGCGATGATCGGCGAAAAGATCGGCGTCACGCCTTCCTGGGTCAACGCGATCGTGGGGCTGCTCGACAAGGGCGAGGAAAAGCTTATTGCCGCGGTCGATAGCGGGGTCATTCCCTTGAGCCTTGCGGTGACGATCGCCAGAAGCGACGATACCGGTGTTCAGCAAGCTCTTGCGGACGCCTACGCCGACGGCAAGATCAAGGGCAAGAACGTCGAACTTGTCAGGCGTCTTCTTGAGCGGCGGCAGCGGTGGGGCGGCATAAAGATTGGCCCCTATGGCCGATCGGTCACCACGCGACGGCCAACGCCTGAGCAATTGGTGCAAGTCTTCCGCAAGGAAGCCGATCGCCAACGGTTGGTCACCCGCAAAGCCAATTTCGTCCAAAGCCGACTCCTCTTCGTCGTCCAGGCTTTGAAGGAGTTGAGGGCCGATAGCGGGTTCGCCACTCTGCTGCGCGCCGAACGGCTCGACACCATGCCGCGCGCGCTCGATGCACGTCTGTCGGGGGTGTAGTCATGGACGACGCATCGGTGGTCCGCGGCGTCATCCAGGGCTTTGAAACACAGGGCGTGCGGTTGCCGCTCGACGTCATCGTGCCGCTCAAGCCGCTGCGGCCCGATATGAAGATGAGCGCTAAGTACCGCCAGATCCTGACCTCGATCCGGGCGGTGGGTCTCGTCGAACCGCCTGTCGTGGTTGCGGATCTCAACCGATCAGGCGGCTACTTCCTGCTCGACGGTCTCCTCCGGATCGAAGCCTTGCGCGACCTCGGCGAGACGGAGGTCGACTGCCTTATCTCCACCGACGATGAAGCCTTCACCTACAACAAACGCATCAACCGTCTGGCCACGCCACAGGAACATCGGATGATCGTGCGCGCCCTCGAGCGCGGGGTTTCGGAGGAGCGGCTCGCCCAAGCCCTTGGCATGAATGTCAGCTCCATCCAGCGTCGAGCCCAACTGATGAATGGCATCTGCAAAGAGGTGGCGGAGCTGCTGAAGGATGTGCACTGTCCGCTCAATGTCTTCGACACACTGCGCAAGATGGCGCCGCTTCGTCAGGTCGAAGCCGCCGAAATGATGATCGGCTACAACAACTTCACGCGGCCCTTCGTCCTGGCCATGCTGGCCGCCACGCCGGAGGGGCAGCTGGTGCAGGGACAGCGCAAGCCAAAGTTTGCCGCCAATGCCGTGACGCGCGAGCAGGTCGCCCGGCTGGAGCGAGAGCTCGCCACGCTACAGATGCAGACCAAGGCCGTAGAAGAGACCTATGGCCTCGACAACCTGCATCTGACCGTCGCCAAGGCGTATCTGACCAAGCTCCTGGCCAATGTCCGCGTCGTGCGCTGGCTCGCGCAGCAAAAGCCGGAATACCTCAGCGAGTTTCAAGCCATTGCGGAGCTGACGAGCCTTCCGATGGAGGTCGAGGGCGCCGCGGAAACGTAGGGGACCGGGACCCTTCGAGCGCCGGGACCGTCGGAGAAGCCGTCACGCAGGGCGGATCAAGGGCGGTGGCGGGGATGGCGGCGAACCCGTTCAGAGCCCGCTAGGCCGGCCACCATCGGGCCGGCCGGAGCGCTCGACCTAGTGGCGCACCTTCACCGCCGGGCTGAGTGGCTTTGACGATCCTCCAGTGACGCGGTGACCGCGCCCGTCGGACGTTGAGCAAATGCGCGGGAGCCGGCGCATCACAATTTCAATCCGCTCCGCCACCCTGCCACGACCGGTCATGCGACCCTTCCTACGACCGGTCGCAAGACCTCATCCTTAACAAGCCTGCCGCACGAACAAATGGCCGAGGGAGGGCTGGTCCCCCAGACCAGGGTCAGGCTCCGTAGCAAGGCGCGAAAAGCAGCGCGTCTGTAAACTCTTCCAAGCATGACAGTTGGCTACGGAGAATTGGGAGAGCTTAGCAGCTTAGTTCCGCCGCGTGCGCCGCTTCGATCACCGCAGCTCGCCGGCCGAGGCGGCCATCCTAGCCTAGCACGTGGCGCCAGGAGCCAAGCGCGCGGTCGTGCCGACGCGTCTGCCCCAAGCGCAGCGCCGTTTTCCGCAGACGTGCCTTTGATCACCGCCGCCTTACTCTCGGTTGCGTGCCGAATTTGACTAAGCTAGCGTTCCAAGGAAGCTTTGCCGCACGGGGGCCGTCATGGGTTGGATCAAGGGACTCTCGCTGGTGGGCGCCGCCGCGGCGCTCCTGGGGGCGACGCCGGCCTTGGCCGATCCGACCGCGCTCTTTGGCAACACCTTGCGGCTTCAGTTGGCGGACGGTTCGATCGTCAATTTCTATATCAATTCGGACGGTTCCTATACCGAAGTCTTCCCGGGCGGCGCGCTGACGGGTGGTTCTTGGACCGAAACCGCCGACCAGATGTGCTACACCCAGCAAACACCGGACGTATTGCCCACGGCCTGCGATCCCAAGATCACCAAAGCCGTGGGAGACAGCTGGCCGATCGCCGGTCCAGACGGCCAAGCAGAGCAATTTAGTATCGTCGCCGGCCGTTGAAGCCTGCGCCGGGGCGGGGCGGGGCGGACGCCGCTTCAAACCCGGCGGGGTCTAACCGCGATGTGCAATCTTAGGCCCCGGCTGACCTTGTGATTTGGACCGCCAGCCAACGCGGTCCACCCA
>DASVMY010000111.1:0-9839 GCA_036384135.1 Caulobacteraceae bacterium
CTGGGGGCCGGGGCGCCGGGCAACAAGGCGGCGACGACTGGCTCGCCCGCTTCCGCGCCCGCCACCCCGACTACCATGGCCCCATGCCGCCGGCGAACCTGACCCCCGACCAGCGGCGCGAATGGTTCCGGTCGCATTTCGGCGGAGGCCAAGGCAGGGACGGTCAGGGCGGGGGCGGCCAGAACTCCGGTCCTGGCGGCCAGTGACCGCGGCCCCGAGCGCCCAAGCCCCCAGGCCATGAGCCCCTCTCGTCCCTTCATCGAACGGCCCGTGGCCACCACCCTGCTGATGGCGGCGGTGCTGCTGTGCGGCATCGTGGCGTTCAAGTTCCTGTCGCTGTCGGCCCTGCCCGAGGTCGACTACCCCACCATCCAGGTGCAGACCTCCTATCCGGGCGCCAGCCCCGAGGTCATGGCCACCACCATCACCGCCCCGCTAGAGCGGCAGTTCGGCCAGATGTCCGACCTGAACCGGATGAGCTCGATCAGTTCCGCCGGCTCCTCGGTGGTCACCCTGCAGTTCAACCTGGACCTGGGGCTGGACGTGGCCGAGCAGGAGGTGCAGGCGGCGATCAACGCCTCAGGCAGCCTGCTGCCCACCGACCTGCCGGCCCCGCCGATCTACGCCAAGGTGAACCCCGCCGACGCCCCGATCATCACCCTGGCGCTGACCTCCGACACCGTGCCGCTGACCCAGGTGCAGAGCCTGGCCGACACCCAGCTGGCGCAGAAGATCTCGCAGCTGCCCGGCGTGGGGCTGGTCTCCGTCAGCGGCGGCCAGCGGCCGGCCGTGCGCATCCAGGCCAACACCCGCCAGCTGGCCTCCAACGGCCTGACCCTGGCCGACGTGCGCACCGCCATCGGCGCGGCCAACGCCAACAGCGCCAAGGGCTCCTTCGACGGGCCCACCCGCGCCTATTCGATCAACTCCAACGACCAGCTGCTGACCGCCGCCGACTACGCCAACCAGATTATCGCCTACCGAAACGGCGCGCCCCTGCGGCTCAAGGACGTGGCCAAGGTCGTCCAGGGGGCCGAGAACACCAAGCTGGGCGCCCTCTACAACACCACTCCGGCCATCGTGCTCAACGTCCAGCGCCAGCCCGGCGCCAACGTCATCACCACCGTCGACCAGATCCAGAAGGCCTTGCCGCAGCTGACGGCCGGACTGCCGGCGGGGATCAATGTGAGCGTGGTCACCGACCGCACCACCGGCATCCGCGCCTCGGTGCACGACGTGGAGTTCGAGCTGCTGCTTTCGGTCCTGCTGGTGGTGGCGGTGATCTTCGTCTTCCTGCGCAGCCCCCAGGCCACCTTCATCGCCAGCATCGCCGTGCCGCTGTCGCTGGTGGGGACCTTCGCGGCCATGTACCTGCTGAACTTCTCGCTCAACAACCTGACCCTGATGGCGCTGACCATCGCCACCGGCTTCGTGGTCGACGACGCCATCGTCATGATCGAGAACATCGCCCGCTATATCGAGGAGGGCGAGAGCCCCCTGCAGGCGGCGCTGAAGGGCGCCGAGCAGATCGGCTTTACGATCATATCGCTGACTGTGTCGCTGATCGCGGTGCTGATCCCGCTGCTGTTCATGGGCGATGTGGTGGGCCGCCTGTTCCGGCAGTTCGCCATCACCCTGGCGGTGACCATCGTGATCTCGGCGGTGGTCTCCCTGACCATCGTGCCGACGCTCTCGGCGCTGTGGCTGAAGAGCCATTCCAAGGCCGAGGAAAGCTGGTTCGGCCGGCGCTCCAAGGCCGTCATCGACGGGGTGATCGGCCGCTATGACCGCGCCCTGACCTGGGTGCTGGACCGGCAGATGGAAACCCTGGTGGTGGCCGGGGTGACCCTGGCGCTCACCGTCCTGCTCTACGTCCTGATCCCCAAGGGCCTGTTCCCCACCCAGGACACCGGCCTGGTGCAGGGGGTGGTGGAGACCCGCCAGACCATCTCCTATCCCGCCATGGCCGGGGTCCAGGCGGAGGTGGCCAAGCAGGTGCTCACCGATCCGGACGTGGCCAGCCTGACCGGCTTCATCGGCGTCGACGCCAACAACACCACGGTCAACAACAGCCGCTTCCTGATCAACCTGAAGCCCTTCGACAAGCGCAGCAGCAGCCAGGCCAAGACCCTGGAGCGGTTGCGCAAGCTGGCGGCCAATGTGCCGGGCGTGACCCTGTACCTGCAGCCGGTGCAGGACCTGACCATCGACGCCACGGCCGCGCGCACCCAGTACCAGTTCTCGCTGGAGGGGGCCGACCAGAAGACCGTCGCCGAATGGGCCGCCAAGCTGGTGGATCGCCTTGGCCAGGACCGCCAGGTGGTCAACGTCGCCGCCGATGTCCAGAACCAGGGCCTGTCGGCGTTCGTGAAGATCGACCGCGACACCGCCGCGCGCCTGGCCATCACCCCCGCCTCGGTGGACGACGCCCTGTACGACGCCTTCGGCCAGAGGATCATCTCGACCATCTTCACCGAGTCGACCCAGTACCGGGTGATCCTGGAGGCGGACCCGGCCACCATGACCACGCCGGAGGGCCTGCAGAGCCTATACCTGCGGGCCGGCAACGGCTCTCCCACGCCGCTGGGGTCGATGGCCACCATCCAGAAGCTGACGGCGCCGCTGCAGATCAACCACGTGGCCCAGTTCCCGGCCGCCAACATCTCCTTCGACGTCGGTCCCAACGTGGCGCTGGGCGATGCGGTGAGCTCGATCCGCAAGGCGGAAAAGGACATCGGCGTCCCAGAGACCATCGCCACCACCTTCCTGGGCGCGGCCAACGCCTTCCAGGCGTCGCTGGCCAACGAGCTGTGGCTGATCCTGGCGGCGATCGTGACGGTCTACATCGTGCTGGGGGTGCTCTACGAGAGCTACATCCACCCGATCACCATCCTCTCCACCCTGCCCTCGGCGGGGGTCGGCGCCCTGCTGGCGCTGATGCTGTTCGGCCAGGACCTGGGGGTGATCGGCATCATCGGCATCATCCTCCTGATCGGCATCGTCAAGAAGAACGCCATCATGATGATCGACTTCGCCCTGGACGCGGAGCGCAACGAGGGCAAGCCGCCGCGGGAGGCCATTCACCAGGCGGCCCTGCTGCGCTTCCGCCCCATCATCATGACCACCCTGGCGGCCCTGTTCGCCGCCCTGCCGCTGATGCTGGGCTGGGGCGTGGGCTCGGAGTTGCGCCACCCCCTGGGGATCAGCATCGTCGGCGGCCTGATCGTCAGCCAGGCCCTGACCCTGTTCACCACCCCGGTGATCTATCTGCAGTTCGACAAGCTGGCGCGGCGGCTGCGGCGCAAGGGTGACACCGGCGAAGCCACCGCCTCCACGGCGGGGCCGGCCGCGCCATGAACTTCTCGGCCCCCTTCATCCGCCGGCCCATCGGCACCTTGCTGTTGACCGTCGGCATCGCCCTGGCCGGGATCGCGGCCTTCTTCCAGCTGCCGGTTTCGCCCCTGCCGCAGGTGGATTTCCCGGTGGTGTCGGTGACGGCCAACCTGCCCGGCGCCAGCCCCGAGACCATGTCCAGCAGCGTCGCCTCGCCCCTGGAGCGGCATCTGGGGATCATCGCCGACGTCAATGAGATGACCTCGCGCAGCAGCGTCGGCCAGACCAACGTCACCCTGCAGTTCGGCCTGAACCGGAACATCGACGGCGCGGCGCGGGACGTCCAGGCGGCCATCAACGCCGCCCGCGTCGACCTGCCCGCCACCCTGCGCAGCAACCCGACCTACAACAAGCGCAACCCCGCCGACGCCCCGGTGATCATCCTGGCCATGACCTCGGCCACCAGGACCCCGGGCCAGATCTATGACGCCGCCGCCACCATCATCCAGCAGCAGCTGTCGCAGGTGAAGGGGGTCGGCGAGGTGGAGATCGGCGGCGCCTCCCTGCCCGCGGTGCGGGTGGAGATGAACCCCGTCGCCCTGGCCAAGTACGGCGTTTCCCTGGAGGACGTCCGCGCCGCCCTGGCCTCGGCCAACGCCAACCGGCCCAAGGGCGTCATCGAAAACGACAACCTGCGCTTCCAGCTCTACACCAACGACGCGGGGACCACGGCCAAGGACTACGCCCCCCTGGTGGTGGCCTGGCGGGGCGGCGCGCCCGTGCGGCTCAGCGACATCGCCCAGGTCCAGGACTCGGTGGAGGACATCCACAACCTCGGCCTCTTCAACGGCAAGCCCGCCGTGCTGGTGATCATCAGCCGCCAGCCCAACGCCAACATCATCGACACCGTCGAGCGGGTGAAGGCCAGGATTCCGGCCCTGGTCGGGGTGCTGCCCGCCGACATCGACATGCAGGTGGCCGCCGACCGCACCGTCACCATCCGCGCCTCCCTGGCCGACGTGGAGCGCACGGTGCTGATCTCCCTGGTGCTGGTGGTCGGGGTGGTGGCCTTCTTCCTGCACAACGGCCGCGCGGTGCTGATCCCCAGCGTGGCGGTGAGCGTGTCCCTGCTGGGCGCCGTCGGGGTGATGTTCCTGGCCGGCTTCTCCCTGGACAACCTTTCGCTGATGGCCCTGACCATCGCCACCGGCTTCGTGGTCGATGACGCCATCGTGGTGCTGGAGAACATCACCCGCCACGTGGAGGCTGGCATGGGCCGCATGGAGGCGGCGCTGAAGGGGGCGCAGGAGGTGGGTTTCACCGTCCTTTCCATCAGCGTCTCCCTGGTGGCGGTGTTCCTGCCGATCATGCTGATGGGCGGCATCATCGGGCGGCTGTTCCGCGAGTTCGCCCTGACCCTGTCGACGGCGATCATCGTCTCGCTGCTGATCTCGCTGACCACGACGCCGATGATGTGCGCCTTCCTGATCCAGCCGCCCAAGCCCGGCAAGCGCCCCGGCTGGGTGGCGCGGACGTCGGAGGGCCTCTTCAGCGGCATGCAGTCAATCTACCGGCGGGCCCTGACCTGGTCGCTGGACTCCGGGCCGATCATGCTGGCGGTGCTGCTGGCGACGATCGTGCTGAACGTCTACCTCTTCACCATCGTGCCCAAGGGCTTCTTCCCGCAGCAGGACACCGGCGCCCTGATGGGCGGGCTGCAGACCGACCAGTCCAGCTCCTTCCAGATCAGCCAGCAGCGGCTGAAGCGGTTCGTCGGCATCATCCAGCGCGACCCGGCGGTGCAGACCGTGGTCGCCTTCGCCGGCCGCAACGCCGCCGGTGGTTTCCTGCAGGTGGTGCTGAAACCCAAGTCGCAGCGGCCCGGCGTCAGCGCCGACCAGGTGGTGGCCCGCCTGCGGCCCAGACTGGCCCGGGTCACCGGGGCCAGCCTGTTCCTCAACCCGGTGCAGGACTTCCGCATGGGCGGGCGGCCGGGCACCGCCACCTATCAGTACACCCTCAAGGCCGACAGCCTGGCCGACCTGCGCAGCTGGGCCGCCAGGCTGTCGGAGGCCATGAAGACCATGCCATCGCTGCAGGACGTCAACACCGACCAGGAAGACCACGGCCTGCAGGCCTTCCTGACCGTCGACCGCGACAAGGCCGGGCGGCTGGGCCTGAGCAACGGCCAGATCGACAACACCCTCTATGACGCCTTCGGGCAGCGGCAGGTCTCGACCATCTTCAAGGATGAGAACCAGTACCATGTGGTCATGGAGGTCGATCCGTCCTTCAACCAGAACACCGAGGCGCTGAAGAACATCTACGTCAGCAACGGCAAGTCCTCGGCCAATGCCGTGGTCGCCTCGGCCAGCACCACCGCCGGGGTGGTGGGCTCCAGCGCCGTCTCCGCCCAGTTGGGGGTCTCCGGCGCCCAGGCCGCGGCCGCCGGCCCCACCGCGCCCCCCTCCCGCGGCGCCTCCACCGGCGTGGCGGTGAGCAGCACCCGCGAACTGATGGTTCCGTTGTCGGAGATCGCCTCTTGGGCCGACTCCTCGACCCCGACCTCCGTGAACCACCAGGACGGCCAGCCGGCGACGACCATCTCCTTCAACCTGACCCCGGGCAAATCCCTCAGCGACGCCCAGGCCGAGATCGAACAGGCCCAGGCCCAGATCGGCCTGCCCGCCACGGTGCATGGCAGCTTCCAGGGCACGGCCAAGGTGTTCAGCGACTCCCTGGCCAATGAGCCGATCCTGATCCTGGCGGCCCTGGTGGCCATCTACCTGGTGCTGGGCATCCTCTACGAGAGCTACATCCACCCCCTGACCGTGCTCTCCACCCTGCCCTCGGCCGGGGTCGGGGCGGCCATCGCCCTGATCATCTTCCACACCGAGTTTTCGATCATCGCCATGATCGGGGTGATCCTGCTGATCGGCATCGTGAAGAAGAACGCCATCCTGATGATCGACTTCGCCCTGGTCGCCGAGCGCGAGGGCATGGCGCCGCGCGACGCCATCTACCAGGCGGCCCTGACCCGCTTCCGCCCGATCATGATGACCACCTTCGCCGCCATCCTGGGCGCCCTGCCCCTGGCCATCGGCTGGGGCGAGGGTTCGGAGCTGCGCCGGCCCCTGGGCATCGCCATCATCGGCGGCCTGGTTGTGAGCCAGCTTCTGACCCTGCTGACCACGCCGGTGGTCTATCTCTACCTCGACAAGCTGCGCCGCCGCCGGCCTCGCCCGCAAAACGCCCCACCTCAAGGCCCCGAGGCCCAGCCCGTTCCGGCGACCTGAAGCATGACCATGACCCGCTCCATAACCCGCCTCGCTACCGTCCTGATGGCAAGCTGCGCGCTTGGCGCCTGCATGGTCGGGCCCAACTACCAGCGCCCAGCGGTGGCCAGTCCGCCGGCCTACAAGGAGGCCGAGGGCTGGGCGCCCGCCAACCCCTCCGACGCCGCCGACCGCCGCGACTGGTGGACGGTGTTCAACGACCCCGCCCTCAACGATCTGGAACAGCGGGTGGAGGTCTCCAACCAGAACCTGAAGGCCGCCGAAGCCGCCTACCGGCAGGCCGAGGGCCTGGTCAGCCAGCAGCGCGCCGCCCTGTTCCCGACCGTCAGCCTGACCGGCTCGGCCGACAAATCGGGGGGCGGCGGCGCCAGCATCGGCTCGGGCAGCAGCGCCGGGCGCAGCGGCAATACCTTCCATGTCGGCGCCAGCGGGACCTGGGAGCCGGACGTCTGGGGCCGTATCCGCCGCACCATCGAGAACGCCAAGGCGGGCGCCCAGGCCAGCGCCGCGGACCTGGCCAACGCCCGCCTGTCTGCCCAGACCAGCCTGGCGCTCGACTACATCCAGATGCGCCAACTCGACGAGCAGAAACGCCTGCTGGACGCCACCGCCACGGCCTACGCCCGGTCCCTGACCGTGACTCAAAATAAGTACAACGCCGGGGTCGCAGCGCGCAGCGACGTGCTGTCGGCCCAGACGCAGCTGCTCAACGTCCAGGCCAGCCAGACCGACCTGATCCAGCAACGGGCCAAGCTGGAGCACGCCATCGCCATCCTCACCGGCCGCGCCCCAGCCGAGGTGACGCTGGAACCGGCCGCCTGGACGCTGAAGGCGCCGCAGATCCCGGCCGGCGTGCCCTCAACCCTGCTGGAGCGGCGCCCGGACATTGCCGCCGCCGAGCGCCGCACCGCCGCGGCCAACGCCCAGATCGGGGTGGCGATCGCCGCCTTCTTCCCCAACCTGACCCTGACCGGCCAGGGCGGCTTCGCCTCCAGCGAGATCGGCAAGCTGCTCAGCGCGTCCAGCAGCACCTGGTCCATCGGCGCCTCGCTGGCCGAGACAGTGTTCGACGCCGGCGCCCGCTCGGCCCAGGTCCGCCAGAACCGCGCCGCCTACGACCAGGCCGTGGCCAACTACCGCCAGAGCGTGCTCACCGGCCTTGGCCAGGTGGAAGACAACCTCGCCGCCCAGCGGGTGCTGGCCGCCGAACAGGCCCAGCGCGAAGCCGCCCTGGCCGCGGCGGAACAGAACGAGCGCATCGTCGTCAACCAGTACGACGCCGGCCAGGTGGACTACACCAGCGTGGTGGTGGCCCAGGCCTCTGCGCTCAGCGCCCGCCAGACGGCGCTGCAGAACCAGGCCAACCAGCTGGCCGCGGCCGTGGACCTGATCAGCGCCCTCGGCGGCGGCTGGACGGTGCGGCAGGGGGCGAAGTAGGACTGACAGGGCCGGGCCGCCCGGCGCTCATGAGGGGACGGGTGATGAAGGCTCTGGCGGGACTGGTCGCGGCCCTGAGCTTGGCCGGCATGGCTCGCGCCGCCGAAACGCCCTCGGCCTGGGTGGAGGTCACCGGGACGGGCGCGCAGGTGCGGGCGGTCACGTCGGAAGCAACTTGCCCCGTCCTCCGCGTGGACGGCCGCCGCCGTGTCATGGCCGAGCGCGCCGGCCCAAGCGACGCCTTCCCCAACCGCGTCTGCGCCGCATCCCTGCCCAGGGGCGCGCGCGCCGTCAGCCTGCACGGTCATGCCCTGCCGATCCCCAAGGCGCGGCCGAACCGGTTGGTGATCCTGGGCGACTCCGGTTGCCGGCTGAAGGGTCCGCTGGTCCAGAACTGCAACGATCCCGTCGCAGGCTGGCCGTTTGCCCGCGTCTCGGCGCTGGCGGCGAAGCAGAAGCCCGACCTGGTGATCCACGTCGGCGACTACTACTACCGCGAGACCCCCTGCCCCGCCGGCGAGGCCAAGTGCGCCGGCAGCCCCTTCGGCGACAAGTGGGACACCTGGAAGGCCGAGGTCTTCGCCCCCGCCGCCCCGCTGCTGGCCGCCGCCCCCTGGGTGTTCGCCCGCGGCAACCACGAGGACTGCCATCGGGGCGGCGCCGGCTGGTTCCGGCTGCTGGACGCCTCGCGGGAGGTGCGCGCCTGCCCGGCCCAGAGCGACACCTTCGCCGTGGAGATCGGCGGCGCGCGGCTGATGATCGTCGACAGCGCCGATCCGGACGACTTCAAGGTCATCCCCGACCAGGAAGCCGCCTTCGCCGCCCGCCTGGACGCCATGGACAGGCTACGAAAGGGCGAACCGGCCTGGCTGGTCACCCATCGGCCGATCTGGACCATCGAGCGCAAGGACATCGCGCTCAGCGACGGCCTGGGCAACGTCAACGAGCGCGCGGCGGTGAAAGGCCGCGACCTGAAGGGCGTCGACCTGGTGCTGGTGGGCCACGTGCACAACTTCACCAGCCTGGACTTCGGCGCCGCCCATCCGCCCGAACTGATCGTCGGCACCGGCGGCGACATGCAGGACCCCAATGACCTGCCCCCACCCGCCATCGGCCCGGTGACCATCGACGGCGCCACCGCCCAGGCCTTCACCATGGGCCGGTTCGGCTATTTCGTGTTCGACCGCCGCGGCGCCGACTGGGTAGGCAGCTTCCACGACCTCACCGACGCGGTGATCGCGGTGTGCTACCTGCATCGGGCCCGGCTGAGCTGTCACAAACCCAGGGGTTGAACCCCCTCGGGCCCCTAAACGCCCGCTCATCCCGACGAACGTCGGGATGAGCGGGAACAAGGGGAGGGGGGGATAACTCCGCCTTCCCCGATCCGACAGCCAACTCTGGTCCCTCTGCTGGCCAAGACACGATCCGCAGAAAACCGAGGCCGGTTTTCAGGACTTCTGGGTGGCGGTGAGCCAACTGGCCCCCTATCTAGGCCTCACCGACCTTAGAGTTGCGGGGCGTCCCATGTGGCGATGTCAGTTCCTAAAACGCCGAATGCCGGCCTGACATCGTCCTGACCGGCGCTGTCTAAAGAGGCCAGCGCCAAGCCCGGATGGGTCCTCTTGGATCCGTCCACCTATCCTAATTGCATGTAAAAAGGAGCTGCTTATGGCTCTACTGATTTCCGTTGCCCCAGCCGGCGAAGGCTGGGCCGTTCAATCCGACGTTCTCGATGAAGCCCTGTTCTTCCCCTCCGGCGGCCGGGCCGAGGCC
>DASVMY010000112.1:0-4405 GCA_036384135.1 Caulobacteraceae bacterium
TGGAAGGTCGCCAGAACCCGCGTCGACGGCGCCAGCAGGGGCGCGCCGGAAAGGCCGCCGGCCTCGCCCCGGTCGCGGCTGCGCAGGGTGTCCGGCCGCGCCAAGGTGGTGTTGGAGACGATGATCCCGTTCAGGCCATGCGCCACCGCCGCCTGGGTGATCGCCTCGGCCTCGCCGTCCTCCAGGTCGGGCGCCACCTTCAGGAACACCGGGGTGTCCCCCCCCAAGACGTTTTCCGAGACATTTTCCTTGGCCAGAACCGCCCGCGCCTCGCCGACCCGGCCCAGCAGCTCGTCCAGGGCGGCGCGGGTCTGCAGGGCCCTCAGGCCCGGCGTGTTGGGCGAGGAGACGTTCAGGGTGAAATAGTCGCACAGGCCCCACAGGCGCGTCAGACCGGTGACATAGTCGGCGATACGGTCGGCGGAGTCCTTGTTGGCCCCGATGTTGGCGCCCAGCACGCCGCCGCCGCGCCGTCGCCCGGCCAGCCGGCCGGCGAAGGTTTCCAGGCCCTGGTTGTTGAACCCCATGCGGTTGATCACCGCCCGGTCCTGCGTCAGCCGGAACAGGCGCGGCCTGGGGTTGCCGGCCTGGGGCAGGGGGGTGACGGTGCCGCATTCCACAAAGCCGAACCCCGCCGCCAGCATGGCGTCCGCCACCTCGGCGTTCTTGTCGAACCCCGGCGCCAGGCCCACGGCGTTGGGCAGTCTCAGGCCGGCGATGGTGGTGGCCAGCGCCGGATCGTCAGCGCCCAGCCGCGGTCCCAGCCCCGCCTTCAGCCCGGCGATCGCCAGGCCGTGGGCGTCTTCAGGATCGGCCAGGCGCAGCACCCGGGTGGCGAGGCCATGCAGGCCGCTCATCAGGTCAGCTCGCCCAGGTCCGGCAGGCCATCGGCGCCCAGCGGCGCCGGCCGCGCCACGATCACCAGGGCGCAGGGCAGGGGGCCGAACAGGTGCGGGAACAGCGCGCCGCCCCGCGACGGCTCCCACTTCAGCGCTTCGCCCAGCGCCTCGGCTTCCACCGCCAGGACGAACAGGTCCGCCTGGCCGGCGAAGTAGCGTCGCGCCGTCTCGGCCGCCTGATCGGCCGCCGAAAAGTGGATGAACCCGTCCGCCAGGTCGGCGGCGGAGCCTTCGAACCGGCCCGCCGCCTGGGCGGCCTCCCATTCGCCTCGCGGCAGGATCTTGTAGATGCGGGTCACGGCGCTATTCGCCCTCGCCGCCATGTTCGGAGGCCAGGAACAGGCCGTCGAAGGTCGCTCGGCCGGCCCCGTCGATCAGGAAGGCGGCGGCGGTGGAGGTGGGGAAGCGGGTGTCCATCCTCTCGACCTGCCACGCCGGCGCGCCGCCATCCTCCAACAGGTTCACCGCCAGTTCGTGCAGGCCGGGATTATGGCCGATAACCACTACGGTGTCCGCCGCCTCGCCATGGGCCTGCGCCTCGGCCAGGATCTCCTCGGCGGTAGCGTTGTAGAGGGCGTCCAGGGACTCCAGCCGCGCCTTGGGGAACAGGGGCTGGACGCAGGCCCAGGTTTCCAGGGTCCGCGCGGCGCTGGACACCAGAGCCAGGTCGGGAACCAGCTTCTCCCGGACCAGGACCTTGGCGATCACCAGCGCATCCTCCCGGCCGCGGGGGGCCAGGCGCCGGTCGGCGTCTCCCTGGCCGGCGGCGCGCGGCAGGGCCTTGGCGTGACGGAACAGAATCAAACGACGCATGGACAAGACTCTCCCCCCGCGCCTCGTCATAGCCGGTCCCCGCCAAGGCTCAAACCGCTCGTGGCAGTTGACAGCGGGGAAGCTTTGACGGTCCAAGGCGGCCATGAGCGACGGTGATATCGCGCACGACGGCGTCGACGTGGGCGGGGGAACGATGCGTTTCCCGGCCGACGCGGTCCTGCGCCTGGATTCCGGCGGCCGGATCGAGGGTCTGGAAGTGGCCTACAAGACTTATGGCCGGCTCAACGCCGGCCGGTCCAACGCCATCCTGATCTGCCACGCCCTCACCGGCGACCAGCACGTGGCCTCGCGCCACCCGGCCACCGGCAAGCCCGGCTGGTGGGACAAGATGGTCGGCCCCGGCCTGCCCCTCGACCCGGCGCGCCACTTCATCATCTGCACCAACGTGGTCGGCGGCTGCATGGGCACCACCGGCCCAACCTCGGACAACCCCGCTACCGGCAAACCCTACGGCCTGGCCTTCCCGATGATCACCATCGCCGACATGGTCCGCGCCCAGGCCATGCTTGTGGAGGCCCTGGGGATCGAGCGCCTGTTCGCCGTGGTCGGCGGCTCCATGGGCGGCATGCAGGCGCTGCAGTGGGCGGCCGACTATCCCGAGCGCCTGTTCGCGGCCGTGTGCATCGCCGCGGCGCCCCGGCACTCGGCCCAGAACATCGCCTTCCACGAGGTCGGCCGCCAGGCGATCATGGCCGATCCCGACTGGCATGGCGGCGACTACGCCAGCCTGGGCGTGCGGCCGGAAAAGGGCCTGGCCGTGGCCCGCATGGCCGCCCACATCACCTACCTGTCCGAGCCGGCCCTGCAGCGCAAGTTCGGCCGCGAACTGCAGCGCGACGGCCTTTCCTGGGGTTTCGACGCCGACTTCCAGGTGGAAAGCTACCTGCGCCACCAGGGAACCAGCTTCGTCGACCGCTTCGACGCCAACTCCTATCTCTACATCACCCGGGCCCTGGACTATTTCGACCTGGCGGCCTCCCACGGCGGAGTGCTGGCCCAGGCGTTCCAGCGGGCGCGGGATGTGCGCTTCTGCGTCTTCTCCTTCACCTCCGACTGGCTCTATCCCACCGACGAGAGCCGCGCGATCGTCCGCGCCCTGAACGCGGCGGGCGCCCGGACCAGCTTCGTGGAGATCGAGACCGACAAGGGCCACGACGCCTTCTTCCTGGAAGAGCCGGTGCTGCGCGAAGCCCTGCGCGGCTTCCTGGACTCCGCCGCCCAGGCTCAAGGCCTTCCCCAGGGCCTCTCCCAGGGTCTGACATGACCGCGGTGGGCGTGCGCGAGGACTTCAGGGAAATCCTGCGCCTGGTCCGCCCCGGCGCGCGGGTGCTGGACGTCGGCTGCGGCGAGGGCGAGTTGCTGGACCTGCTGGCGCGGGAAAAGGGCGTCGACGGCCGCGGCATCGAGATCAGCGCCCAGGGGGTCTCCGCCTGCCTGGCCCGGGGTCTGGCGGTGGTCCAGGGCGACGCCGACCGCGACCTGGATTCCTTCCCGGCCCAGGCTTTCGACTATGTGATCCTGTCCCAGACCCTGCAGGCGGTGCTCAATCCCCGCCATGTGCTGGGCGAGCTGATGCGGATCGGCGAGCAGGCCATCGTCTCCCTGCCGAACTTCGGCCACTGGAGGGTGCGGCTGGACCTGCTGGCCCACGGCCGCATGCCGATGACCGGCTCCCTGCCCGAGCCCTGGTGGTCGACGCCCAACATCCACCTGTGCACCCTGCGCGACTTCACCGCCCTCTGCGACGACCTCGGCCTGCGCATCGACGCCGCCGCCCGCCTGTCCGAAGGCCGTCCCGCCCGGCCCATCGATCCGTCACGGCCGATCGAGAACTGGCGGGCGGAGGCGGGGTTGTTCCTGCTCAGCCGGCGGGAGGGGACGGCGAGGGCGCCGGCGGCTCCGGCGAAATCGGACCTGTTCGGCTAGGTCGGATACTCTCTTCCCCGAACGAAATGGTGGGGGAAGTACCCCGAAGGGGGGAAGGGGGCTCCAGCTTGACGCGAAAGCTGGTTCTCCGCTGGAGCCCCCATCGTCTCGCGCCCCAAACCTTTGTAGTTCGCTGGCCAACGGCCGGCGGGGCGCGATCCACTTCCCCCACCACTTCGTTCGGGGGAAGAGAACGGGCGCGGTTGCCTCACCCGCTGATCGCCGCCGCGTCCAGTTCCCCCGTCCGGATGCGGACGGCGTTTTCCAGGTCCATGACGAAGATCTTGCCGTCGCCGATCTTGCCGGTGTTGGCCGAGGCCGAGATCGCCTCGGTGACGGCGGCGACGATGTCATCGGGCACGGCGATCTCCAGCTTCACCTTGGGCAGCAGTTTCACCTCGTACTCGGCGCCCCGGTAGACCTCCGTCTTGCCCTTCTGGCGGCCGTAGCCGCGAACCTCGGTGACCGTCAGCCCCGACGCCCCCGCTTCGGTGACCGCCTCGAGCACGGCGTCGAGGCGGCTTGGCTTGATGATGGCGGTGATCATTTTCATTTAGGGGCGATCCTTTACCTAGAGCCTGTCCCGGTTGGCTTGAATCAAGCCGACCAGGATGAACAGGCTCGATTCTTTAGTTAGAGCCCTTCTTGTCCGCTCACGATGATCCATCGTGAGCGGACAAGAAGGGCTCTAGGCCCGGCGGTCCCGAGGGTGGACCAAAACCCGGTCCGCTCCAAGATCAAGCGGG
>DASVMY010000113.1:0-24269 GCA_036384135.1 Caulobacteraceae bacterium
CGGCGCCGCGCGAGAAGCCGGCGATCGCCGCCTTGGTGGCGGCGTAATCCGCCGCGCCAGGCCACCCCACGCGCGCCCCCAGGCCCGAGCCGATAGAGATGATCCGGCCGCCTTGCGGCAGGCGCCGCGCCGCGGCGCGGATCGTGGCGATCACGCCGGCGACGTTGACGGCCCACTGCCGGTCCATCGCGGCGCTGTCGTAGTTCGGATCATCGATCTTCGCGCCTTGCAGCGCGATGGCGGCGTTGTTGACCACGATATCGATCTTGCCGAGCTGATCGACGACGCCGGCGATCAGTGTCTCGGCGGTCGCCGGGTCGCCCTGGTCGCTTTGGATCGCCGCCGCGCGGACGCCCTTGGCCCTGAGATTGGCGACCACTGCCGCGGCCTTGTCGGCGGAGGCGACATAGCTGATCGCCACGTCGGCGCCTTCGTCGGCCAGCGCACCGGCAATCGCAGCGCCAAGACCGCGCGAGCCGCCGGTGACGAGGGCCACCTTGCCCGCAAGACGCTTATCCATGGTCGTTCTCCTGGCGATTGTTTTAGCGGCGAACGGGCGAGCCCAATGCCCACAGCGACGCCGCGCGCTCAGACCCAATCGGGAGGGGAGGCCCGGTGGGAGCCATCGTCGTCCGGACCGTTTGACACCCATCTGTATGTTAATCAACATACAGAAAGTTGGGTTTGGGCGGTGTCAGCTGCGCGGCGGCGCCCGATCGCCGAGGCGGCGGGCTTATGACACCCTTGAAAAGTCGGCCGGCCGCTTTTCGAAGAAGGCGGTGAAGGCTTCCTTGGCTTCCGCCGACCGCATCTGCGGGAAGAAATGCGAATCCTCTGCCTCGATCTGGGCGGCGAGTTGCTCGCGATCGGGGCCGCGCATCAGCCGCTTGACGATCCTGACCGCGTTGGGCGGCTGGGCGGCGAGGGCCTGGGCGCGAGCGAGGGCTTCGGCCGCGAGCGCGTCGTCGGCGAAGACCTCGGCGACAAGCCCCAAGGCTTCGGCCTGGCTGGCATCAATCTTCTTAGCCAGCAGGAAGAGGTCGGCCGCCTTCTGCAGGCCGATCAGACGCGGCAACAGGAGCGACGAGCCCAGTTCCGGCACTAGACCCAGCCTGACGAAGGGCATCTGGAAGGTCGCGCTCTGGCCCGCATAGACGAGGTCGCAGTGGAGCAACATCGTCACGCCGATGCCGACGGCTATACCGTTCACGGCCGCGACGACGGGTTTTTCGGCCGCCATGATCCGTGGGACGAAGGGATTGCCCGGTTCGGCGGGATCCACCGGCGCTGCGTTCGCCGCGGCGAAGATGCTGACATCCGTGCCGGAGGTGAAAGCGCCGCCGGTTCCGGTGATCAGGGTTACGCGGATATCGGGGTCGCGCTCGGCCCGATCGAGGGCGTCGGCGAGCGCCTGATACATCTCGGCGTTCAGCGCGTTTTTCTTGTCGGCGCGGTTGAGCGTCAGGATCTGCACGCCCTTGTCGACGCTGACGAGCACCTGTTCGGTCATGATCTGTGTCTCCTAGTGGACTAATGTGAGCCTGGGTGCGACCGCCACCGCCGGGCCTAGGGGTTGGGCTGAGCCGTGGCGGCGGTAGGTTTCGCGGCCTAGGCAACCTTCGAAAAATCGGCGGGACGTTTTTCCAAGAAGGCGCTGACGGCTTCCTTCACCTCGGCGGTTCGCAACTGCGCGGCGAAATGAGTGTTTTCGGCGTCCGCCTGGGCCGCGACCTGATCGCGATCCCCGCGCCTCAGCAGCGCCTTGACGATCTTGACGGCATTGGGCGGCTGGGCGGCCAGCGCCTGGGCGCGGGCGAGAGCCTCTCCGGGGAGGGCGTTGTCCGCGAACACCTCGGCCACCAGACCCAGGGCCTCGGCGGTCTGCGCGTCGATCTTCTTGCTGGTGAGGAAGAGGTCGGCGGCCTTTTGCAGGCCGACTAGGCGCGGAAGCAGGAACGTGGAGCCGGCTTCCGGCACAAGACCGAGCTTGACGAAGGGCATCTGGAAGGTCGCGCTGGCCGCGGCGTAGACCAAATCGCAATGCAGCAGCATCGTCACGCCGATGCCCACGGAAAGGCCATTCACCGCGGCAATGATGGGCTTTTCCACCTCCCGGAGGCCTCGGATAAAGCGCGCGACATGCGGCGGATCCGCAGCGGTGTCCTCGACCGGTGTCGAGCCCGCCTTGGCGAAATCGCTCATGTCGTTGCCGGCCGTGAAGGCGTCGCTCGTGGCGGTGATCAGCGTCACGCGGATGGCCGGATCGCGGTCGGCCCGTTCAAGGCCGTCCGCCAAGGCGCCGTACATTTCATCCGTCAGCGCGTTTTTCTTGTTTGGACGATTGAGCGTCAGAATCTGAACGCCTTTCTCCAGCGTGACGAGCACCTGTTCGGTCATGCGGGGGTCTCCCCTATCCCATTGACGGTTGGTTCTGCGCGGACGCGCTCCGGCGGATCGCGCGATAGGCGCGTGCCCCTTGCACGGGCTTTCCGTGCAAGGGGCCGCGTGGGCTAGAGGCCCAGCAGCATCTTCGCCATGATGTTGTGCTGGATTTCGTTCGAGCCCGCGTAGATCGAGGTCTTTCGGTAGTTGAAGTACATCGGAGCGACGGGCGCAGCGTAGTCCGGCCCCGGGCGCGGTTCGTTCTCGCCGCCCCGCAGCTGAGCCCAGGTATCTTGGATGAAGGGCGCCGCGTAGACGCCGACGGCCTCCAGGGCCAGTTCGGTGATCTGCTGCTGAGCCAAGGAACCCTCCAGCTTCAGCATCGAAGAAGCCGGCCCCATCGCTTCGCCGTTGGTGCGCCCGTTGAACAGCTTCAGTTCCGTAGCGTTCAGCACCTCAAGCTTGATCTGCATATCGGCCAGTTTGCGGCGGAAGTCCGGATCCTCGATCATTGGCGTCCCGCCGCTGGCGGTTTCGGCCCTGGCGATAGTCTTCACCTTGTCCAGCATGTTCGTCAGGCGAGGCGCATAGGCATTGCCGCGCTCGAACTGAAGGAGGTACTTGGCGTAGGTCCAGCCTTGACCCTCCTCGCCGATGCGGTTCGCCACCGGCACCCGCACATCCTCGAAGAAGACCTGGTTGATCTCTTCTTCGCCTTCCATGGGGCCGTCCAGGGTGGGCAGCGGGCGGATGGTGATGCCGGGCGTATCCATCTCCAGCAGCAGGAAGGAGATGCCTTTCTGTGGGCGGTCTTCTTGCGAGGTGCGCACCAGGCAGAACATCCACTCGGCCCACTGGGCGTAGGTGGTCCAGATCTTCGAGCCGTTCAGCACATAGTGGTCGCCGTCCCGCACGGCCTTCATCTGCAACGAGGCCAGATCCGAACCCGAACCCGGTTCGGAATAGCCCTGGCACCACCACACATCGCTGGAAAGAATCTTGGGCAGATGCTGGGCCTTTTGCTCTGGCGTGCCGAACGCCATGACGACGGGCGCGCACATCTTGAGGCCCATGTTGGAGGTGTCCGGCGTGCCCGCTAAGGCCATCTCCATGTCGAAGATGTACTTCTTGCCGAGGCTCCAACCCGTCCCGCCGTATTCGATCGGCCAATCGGGCGCGATCCAACCCTTTTGACCAAGGCGCTTGAGCCAGCGGACCTGGGTGTCCTTGTCCGGGTAGTGGTTCTTCGACTGGGCCATGAAAGCCCGCATCTCGCCGTCGTGGTTCTCGGCGATGAAGGCGCGAACCTCCTCGCGGAACGCCAAGTCTTCAGGTGTGAAGTCCAGATCCATGTCGCGTCAGCCTCATTGAATGGAAAGATCGTCTGGCGCCCGCTCTAGGATAAAGCAGCGGGTCAGCTGTAAAATCTGCTCGGGTCGGGGCGCGCCGTGGGAGGCCCGGGCCGGGTTAATGGCGCAGCCATTGCGCGCCAGGCGACGACAGGGCGCTGGCCCCATCAGACGCTTCTCCTAGGGCCCTTGCCTGGGTGTCGAAACTGTCTTCGAAGCTGGCGAGCCTGATCAATTCGCCGATGTTCACGCTGCCCAGACCGTGTCGTCGGATCCGCGGCGCGGCGGCGTCGCATATGCGGCCCCGACTTGCCGCCTTCTGCGCCTGTGAGCGCCCACACTCCAGCTCCCGTCTCGCGTTCGACGATCTGCAGGTTGATCGTCATTCTGACCTTACCGCATGATGAATGACCTGCACAAGGCGTGTGTCGGATTGGCAGGCATACGATCGCGGGAAACCCGGCGAAGCTTTGCTAGACCGACAGAGCCTCGGCCGGCGTCTTGCCCAGAATCATGTCGCACGCTTTCTCGGCGATCATGATCGTGGGCGCATTGGTGTTCCCGGACACGAGGCGAGGCATTACCGAAGCATCTACGACCCGCAGACCGCTCACCCCACGGACCCGAAGTTGGGGGTCGACCACCGCCAACGGACCCTGGCCCATCTGGCAGGTGCCGACCGGGTGATAGATGGTCGATCCGGCCATGCGGGCGTAGTCCAAGAGCGCCGCATCGGTGGCAAAATCCGGACCCGGCAGCATCTCATGCTCGATCCACGGCGCCAGCGCTGGCTGGCTGGCGATCTTGCGGCCCCACTTGAGGCCCGCCACCGCCACCTCCTGGTCCAGGGGATCGCGGAGGTAGTTGGGCGTGATCGCGGGATAGACAGTCGGATCGGCGGACTTGATGCGGATGGACCCGCGACTTTCAGGGCGAAGCTGACAGGTTGCAAGGGTGAGGCCCGGCAGGTCGTCTAGCACCATCTTGCCGGCGATGGCTTTTTCCAAATTCTGCGATGCCGGCAGGATATGGAACTGGATGTCGGGACTGGCGAGGTCGGGACGTGATTTGCAGAAGGCGGCGATGTGGGCCGCTGAAAGCGTCAGGAGTCCCTTGCGCTGGAAAGCGTACTTCAGGAGTTCGCCGACGAAGCGCGGCCCTTTCGTCAGCTCGTTCACCGACACCGTTCCAGCCTTCAGCCGGTAGGACCCGGCCATCACGTAGTGGTCTTGCAGGTTTTCGCCCACGCCGGGCGAGGCCACGACCACCGGTATCCCGTGCCCGCGCAGCAGGTTCTCCGGCCCCACGCCCGACAATTGCAAGAGTTGCGGCGAATTGATCGCCCCTCCAGCGAGGATGACCTCCCGCCGGACTTTGGCCGCCTTACGCACGCCGTTCTGGACGTATTCGACGCCGACGGCGGTGCGATCCCGGAACAGCACCCGCGTGGCCAGGGCGCGCGTCTCGACCTTCAGGTTGGCGCGGTGCAGGACGGGATGCAGATAGGCCACGGCGGTCGACCAGCGCTGCCCGTTCTTGACGGTCAGCTGGTAGTAACCCGCGCCTTCCTGGCTCTCGCCATTGACGTCGGCATTGCGCGGGATGCCGGCCTCCGCACAGGCCTCGATCACCGCGTCAGAAACCGGGTGGGTCTGGGTGACGTCCGAGACGTTCAGGGGGCCGCCCACGGCATGGTGATCGCCGGCGCCGCGTTCCTGGTGCTCTGAACGCAGGAAATAGGGCCGCACGTCGTCCCAGCCCCAGCCCTCGCAGCCCAGCTGACGCCAACCGTCATAGTCGGCCTGCTGGCCGCGGATGTAGAGCAGGCCGTTGATCGAGGAGGAGCCGCCAAGGACCTTGCCACGGGGCCAGACATGGACCCGCCCGCCCGTATTCGAGTCGGGTTCGGTGGGGTAGAGCCAGTTGACCTTGGGGTCCTTCAGCGTCTCGGCGTAGCCTACCGGCACGTGGATCATCAGGTTGGACATGAACTGGCCAGGCTCGCGGGTCGGCCGATCGTCGCCGCCGGCCTCCAGTAGCAGGACCTTGTTCTTCGGATCGGCTGACAACCGGTTGGCGAGCACGCAGCCCGCCGAGCCGGCGCCGACAATGATGTAGTCCACAACGAACGGTTCGGCGGGCTCGGCCATGGGAAGGTCCTCTGTGTCTAGCGTCAAACGGTGATGGGGCCGGCGTGAACGCTCGCCGGGAGTGCGCCGGGCTAAGACGCCGCGGCGATGGTGGGGCGGTCAGATCGGCAATAGAGCGCTGGCGCCGTCATGGCGCGACGCCAGGGCCGCAAAGGCGGGAGGGGGCCGGCCGGCATAGGCCGCCGCCGCTTCAATTCAGACTTGACGATCTGTATGTGGCTCATCATGCTCACCCCTACTGCATGATGATTGACATGCACAAGGCCGCAAACATCACCCGCGTCCGGATCGGTGTGCGCCTGCTTCGCCGCCAGCCGATCCGGGTCGGCGCGGACTGATTGATCTTCAGGGAGAGTCGATATGGCTGACGATCAGCGCGGCCCGGGCGGCGGCGAAATCCAGGTGAGCCGCGAGGGCCGCATCACCCGGTTGACGTTTGTCTCGCCTGGCAAGAAGAACGCGCTCAATCAGGCGATGTGTCGGGCGCTGCGGGACGCCCTGAACGCCGCGGCGAGCGCGCCGGACGTCAGTGTGGTGCTGCTGCAAGGCGCCGACGGGACCTTCAGCAACGGCAATGATGCTTCCGACACCAGCGCGCCGCCGCCTGGGGAGAAGGCGGGCACACTCCAATTCATCGAAACCATCGCGGGCTTTCCCAAGCCGATCGTGGCCCAAGTCGACGGGGTCGCAAGCGGCCTTGGCTGTACGATGCTGCTCCACTGCGACTTGGTCTATGCCGCCGAGGACGCCCGTTTTCGGCTGCCGTTCATAAACCTTGGCCTCATCCCCGAAGCGGCTTCGACCTATCTGCTGCCGCGCCTGATGGGCGCGGCTCGGGCCGCCGAATTGGCGCTGCTCGGTGAAATGTTCTCTGCCGCCCATGCGCTGGAAGTCGGCTTGGTCACCGCGGTTCTGCCGCCTCAGGATCTGGCGTCCCATGTCCAAAGCCGCGCCGAGACGCTGGCGGCCAAGCCGCCAGCGGCGGTGGCGCGAACCAAGGCGCTTTTGCGCCGGGTGCCCCAAGCGCCGGTCATGACGCGGATCGCCGAGGAATCCGAAGCGATCGCCGCGAGCCTGGCTGGACCGGAATTCGCCGAGGTGCTGCTGGCGTTTCGCGAAAAGCGCGCGCCCGACTTTTCCGGGATTTGAGGACCGCGACGCGCGACAAGGCGCCGGTCGTGGCGCGGCAGAACGCGGGCCGGGATTTTAAACATCTCCGTCAGGTCCAGGTGCCGGTGCCCATGACGAGGACGCTGGCCGTGACGGTGGGCCACCGCCACGAGCAAGACCCTTGTTTCCATACTCGGCCGCAGATCGCAGCGACGCGACTAAAGGTGTCCACGCGCCGGAAGGCGGCCTATACTTCCGGTAGTACTGGGTGGCGGGACACCAACATCTGATGGCGAGTTTCGCATGTCTGAGGGTTGTGACGCCGCCGGCCCTGGCCGGCCGCGCCGGACTGGACGCCCTCATCGACAAGTTCGCGAAAGCCTTCCTGGACGCCCGATGGTCGTTTCCGCGGCGCTACGAGGTGCTGGCGCCGGGCGCCTATCTGCTCGTTGAGCCGCGCGGCGGGCGACTGGATGGCCTTTATCTCTCAGACATGGCCACCGATCTTCAGCTCAAGCTCTTCGGCGCCGAGGGCGACGGCGCGGTTACCCTTGTCGCCTTCGAGGGCGCCGTTGAAGAAGTGGCGCGCTTCGCCGCCCTTTCCGCATCCGATCTGGAGAACCTCCTGGGAGGCGGTCAGCACCATCCCCCCTTCGTCGGCCATCTGACGCGGGTCGCTCCACAGGGTGTTGTGGACCAGGTCACGACGACCCCGGCGCCGCAGCAGGCGCCGGGAGCCGAACGGGCCGGGCCGGCGCTCCGGTCACGCCTGCTCGATCCGACGTTCTATGGCGTCTATTTCACGCCGCGTGAGCGGTTCGTCGGCTGTCTGGTGGCAGCTGAGAACGAACGCTACAGCTTGCAGGAGGGCGCACGCCCGGCCGACGCCCATTCGGCCCACGACTACGACGCCAGAAGCGCCGCCGCGGCCGTGCGGGCCATGGAGCTCATGTCCGAGCGCGGCGGCCTGCTATTTATCCCGATATGCTTCGCGTCGATCATCCATGGGGTCGAACGCGACCGCCACGCGCGGTTCCTGGAGGCCTTGCCGGTAGAGCGACGGGCCCAGATGGCGGCGGCCGTCTACGACGTGCCGCGCCAGCCGTCCTATCGCATGGTCGCTATCCTGATCGATTTCCTTCGCCGCTATTTCGGCACGATCGACCTGCAGGTGGCCGATCCCGGCTTCGCCGTCGAGGCTTTGCCCGTCGATACGATCAACAGCGTCACCTTCGTGCTCCCCGACGGCGAGGCGAAGCTTCGTCTGGCTGCGATCAAGCGGTTTGCCGATCGTCGGGAGGCTTACAAAGCCCGCAAAATCTGGCCGGCGGTGACCAATGTGCGCACGCAGGCCGAGCTGGAACTGTGCTTTGCGATGGGCGTCCCCTTCGTGACGGGGCGGGCGGTCAGTTCGGCGTTGGAGCGGCCGCCGGCTCGTCCCGATACGCCTGCGTCTCAGCTGCCCTTCGGGCAGCCTAGCCACAGAGCGCCGCGCTGACGGGGAAGATGAGCGCCGGGAGCCTACGTCGCATCGGGTAGACCCAGGACCCGTTTGGCGATGATGTTGAGGCTCACTTCAGAGGACCCGCCCTCGATGGAGTTGGCCTTGGAGCGCAGCCAGCCGCGGCTGGCGACGACTTCATCCGAAGTGAAACCCTGGGGCTCCCAGCCTAGGCCTTGACCACCCATCGCCTCGACAATCAGCTCGGAGCGTTGCTGGGCGAACTCCGCGCCGGCGAACTTGAAGATCGATGACTTGGCCGAGGGGCCGCCGCCGGCCTCAGCTTCAGCCGCCAGCCGCGCGACGGTCAGGCGGAAGCTCTGGAAGTCCATCTTGTTGCGGGTGATGCGCGCGCGCAGATCACCGTCGAGCAGCTGACCGGTTTCGCCAGAATACTGTCTGGCGATATCGGCCAGGTCGCCATCGGAGCCGCCGGCCGTGCCGGCGCCCTCTTCGAGACCGCCATACTCCTGACGTTCGAACTGCAGCAGCCGCTTAGCGATCGACCAGCCGCCGCCCACTTGGCCGACCAGGTTCTCTTTGGGGATCTTCACGTCGGTGAAGAAGGTCTCGCAGAACTGACTGTCGCCGCTGATCAGCGAGATCGCCGCGGTTTCGACGCCTGGCGAGGTCATGTCGATGAGGACGAACGAGATGCCTTCGTGCTTCTTGGCGGCGTCGGTCCGCACGAGGCAGAAGCACCAGTCGGCCAGGTTCGCCCAGCTCGTCCAGATCTTCGAGCCGTTGATCAGCCAGTGATCGCCCTTGTCCTCACACTTGGTCTGAAGGCCGGCCAGATCTGAGCCGGCGCCGCGCTCCGAATAGCCCTGGCACCAGCGGATATCGCCCCGGATGATCTTCGGAAGGTGCTCGTGCTTCTGCGCCTCGCTGGCGAATTCGAGCAACGCCGAGCCCAGCATCCACACCCAGTGCTTGAGCGGTTCGCGGTAGCCGCCAGCCTCCAGTTCGCCCAGCAGCACCTGCGCCTGCGCCGGCGTCAAGCCACCGCCGCCGTAGACCCTCGGCCAGTGCGGGGCGGTCCAGCCCTGCTCGGCCATGCGCCGCATCCAAAGGATCTGCGGGTCGTCGGAATGTGCGAACGCCCGTCCGCCCCAAACCGCCTCGGGGTGGCTCTTCACTGCCGGATCGCGCAACTCGGCGGGGTACATCACGGCCAACTGCTCGCGCACGTGAAGTGCGAAGGCCGCAAGATCGCTTGAGTCCATGTCGCCGGCTGGCAGGTCCAGGGCGGCTGGAGCAGCGCGTAGTGGATCGCTTTCGACGTGCGCGACGGCGCTCTCGACCATGACTCTGCCTCGTTCCCGCCCGCCTCCAGAGGGAGCTGGGCCGCCAGCCTAGGTGGACGGTTCAGGCTGGGGGATGGCTCGCTGCGCCTTCATCGTGGCATTTTGCGCCAAGCATCCCCTGATAGGCCGCAGGGGGGTCGAAGGTCCTCGTGGACCCATCTGCCCGTGCCGTCCGGGCTTTGGACGGTGACGTTGGCCAGAGCGCAGTGGAGGAGGGGTGGTCTCTCGATTGCCCGGTTGTGGTGGCGCAGGGGAGCTGAGTCAAAGGCTAGAGCCTGCGCACAGCTTCGGGGGCTCTCGGGCGAACTCCGCGCACGATCTGCTCGCGCAGCCAGCGATGGATCGGATGGGCCGTCGTCCGATCGTGCCAGACGAGGGCGATATCGAAGCCGGGGACCGTCAGCGGTGGATCGAGGACCTGAAGTTGGTCGGCGTGGTGGCGGACCAGCCGTTCGGGCACAACGGCAATCAGGTCCGACCGAGCGATCATCTCGGGCACTACCAGAAAGCCCGGTGCGGAGAGAACGACCTGGCGCTGACGTCCCGATGCTTCGAGGATGACGTCCGTTGGCCCTTGAAAGCCCCCGCCCACGGGTGAGACGACAATGTGTTGCAGGTCGCAGAAGAGATCCAGATCAAGGTGTCCGGCGACCCGGGGGTGATCACGCCGAACGACGGCGACGTATCGCTCATGGTAGAGTGCGATCGTCCGCAGCGAGTCCGGGGCGCCCTGTGGCATCATCAGCGCCAGATCGACCTCGCCTTGCTCAAGTTGCGTGCGCAGACTCGCGGGGTCGAGGGTCCGCCAGGCGAAGCGAAGCCTGGGCGCCTGGTCGCGCAGCGTTCGGATGAGCGGCATCAGCACCGCGAATTGCACATAGTCGCTGGCGGCGATTGCGAAGGTGGCGGTGGCCCGCGACGCATCGAAAGGCGCGCCTTCGGCGAGCACGCGCCGCAGCCCCTCCAAGGCGGCGCGCAAGGGCTCTTGGAGCTCAAGGGCGCGTGGGGTCGGCACCATGCCGCGTTGCGCGGGCAGGAGAAGGGGATCGCCGAAAACCTCTCTCAGCCGGTTCAATCGGGCTGACAGGGCCGGCTGGCTGAGGTTCAGGCGTCGCGCGGCGCGCGAGACGTTGCGTTCAGCCAGCAACACCTCGAGCGAGACGATCAGATTGAGATCGAGTTGGCTAATATCCATGTGTCTTATACCAACTCATCACGGAGTCGATTTCAAGAATACCGTAGAGGGCGCCACATAGCAGATCGCCAGGGCAGCAGCGCCGATGATCCATCGCCTGCAGCGCTTGGCGACGTCTCGCTGTCTTCGTGCTCGGAGGCCCGGATTTGGCTAGGCGCCGCGACGGCCCCCCTGCTGGTTGACCGCTGAAGGAAGCCCATCTTGAGCAACGTTCTGATTGTCTACGCCCACCCTGAACCCAAATCGCTAAACGGCGCCCTGAAGGATCTCGCCGTCGAAACGCTGGAGGCTCAGGGCCATGTTGTCCGAGTCTCGGATCTCTACCCATCAGGCTGGAACGCCGTGGCGGGTTGGCCGGATTTCCAAGAGCCCGCGCAGCCCGAGCGGCTGAGATATGCCTGGGAGTCGGCGAATGCCTTCGCCGGCGGCAGCCAGGCGCCGGAGATCGAGGCGGAGCAGGAAAAGCTGCTTTGGGCCGACGCGGTCCTGCTGAACTTTCCGATGTGGTGGTTCAGCATGCCGGCAATCCTGAAGGGTTGGATTGAGCGGGTGTTCGCGCTCGGTTTTGCCTATGGCGTCGGCGTGCACGACGGCGAGCGCTGGGGCGATCGCTACGGCGAGGGCGCACTAGCGGGCCGTCGCGCCATGCTCACGGTGACGATGGGCGGGCGCGAAGCCCACTACAGCGCACGCGGGGTGAATGGGGCCTTGGACGACCTTCTGTGGCCCATCCAACATGGGGTGCTGTTCTATCCGGGCATGACCGTGCTGGAGCCCTTTGCGCTCTACCAGGCCGACCGGGTGACGGAGGATACTTGGCCGGACGTGGCGGCGGCTTATCGGCGACGTCTGGAGGGCTTGTTCACCGACGAACCGATCCCTTTCCGGGCGCAAAATGGCGGGCACTATGATGGAACGCAGGTCCTAAAGCCCGGTCTGGGCGCCGGCGAGCAGGGCGTGCGCATTCATCTGGTGCAGCCGGGCGATCCAAAGCAGGTCCTGTCTCCACCCGCTAAGGTCGCGTTGGCGGCAGGCGAATAGGCCGCCAGGGCGTGGGCTGACGACGCCCGCTCCGGTGGCGTCGTCGGCCGGAATGGTTTGAATGCGCCGGCGTCGCCAGGCCTCAGCTGGCGATCGCCGGCCACATCTCAGGCCGCCTTGTCGATCGACAGGGTCTCGTAGCGGCGCAGGTGGTGGTCCACCGAGCCGTAAAGGCCCTCGATGATGGTGGCGCGCTTGAAGTAGTGGCCGATGGCCATTTCGTCGGTCATGCCCATGCCGCCGTGGAGCTGGATGGCGTTCTGGCCCACGAACTTGCAGGCGCGGCCGATCTGCACTTTGGCGGCCGAGGTCGCCTTGGCGCGTTCGTCGGCGCTGTCGTCATCGACCTTGATGGTGGCCATGTAGGTCATGGAGACCGCCTGCTCGACCTGGATGAACATATCGACCATGCGGTGCTGCAGCACCTGGAAGGTGGCGATCGGCTGGCCGAACTGCTTGCGCTGCTTGGTGTATTCCAAGGTGCCTTCATGCAGTTTCCGAAGCACGCCCACGGCCTCGGCGCAGAGGGCGACGGTCGCCTCGTCCATCACCTTTTCCACCAGCGGCAGGCCCGCGCCTTCGCCGCCGATCAGGGCGTCGGCCCCGACCGAGACGTTCTCGAAGAAGACTTCCGAAGCGCGTTGGCCATCCACCGTGGGATAGTTGCGCGTGACCACGCCCTTGGCGTTCTTGTCGACGATAAAGACGGAGACGCCGCCCGTGTCGCGCTGGCCGCCGCCAGTGCGGGCGGTGACGATCAGATGGGTGGCCCAGGGCGCGCCCACGACCACCGCCTTGTGGCCGTTCAGCACATAGCCGGAACCATCCTTCTTGGCCGTGGTCTTGAGATCCGACCAGGTGTAGCGGCCTTGCGGCTCGGCATAGGCGAAGGCGGTGATCACCTCGCCGCCGATGATCTTGCCGATCAGGTCGGACGCACCGGCATAGCCGGAATGCTTCAGGAAGCCGCCGCCGATGACCACCGTGCCCAGATAGGGCTCGACCACCAGGGCTTTGCCGAATTCCTCCAGCACCACCATGTTTTCCGTGGCGCCGCCGCCCAGGCCGCCCAGTTCCTCGGAGAACGGCGCGCCCAGAATGCCCAGCTCTTCGGCGAAGGCCTTCCAATAGTCCGGCCGCCAGCCGGCTTCGGAGGCGGTGATCTTCCGCCGCGTCTCGAAGTCGTACTTGTCCTGCAGGTAGCTGGCGACCGTGTCGCGCAGCATCGACTGTTCTTCGGTGAAAGTGAAATCCATCATTTCCTCGTCTTGTCGGCGTCTCGCCGTTGCGGGGTCGGGTTTGCTAAGGGTCCCACGCCCATTTGCCGTAGGTCAGGCCCCATAGGACGGCAGAGATGGAGGAGGTCCATCCGCGCCCTTGTGGGGCCTGAACAACAACCATCGTGAAAACAGCGGCTAGGCCAACTCGAGCGTCCGGGTGAGCCGCTGGCGAATCAGGATCTCGGCCTCGGCCATGATCCGATCGAGCAGCTCCTTGACGGTGGGGATGTCGTGGATCAGTCCGGCCACCATGCCGCAGCTCCACGCGCCGGCGTCCATGTCGCCTTCAAGCATGACCCGAGGGTAGACACCGCCCACTTCGGGAAGCACGTCCTCGAATTTGATCGACGAGCCCAGCGTGCGCTCCTTCTCGAGCAGCCGTTCGACACCGGCGTTGGTCAGCACCCGCTCGGTGTTGCGCAAGGGGCGCATGACCAAGCGCGTGTCCAGTTCGCTGGCCGCCAGGATCGCTTCCTTCACGCGCGAGTGCACTGGCGCCTCCTGGGTGGCGATGAAACGGGTGCCCATGTTCATGCCTTCCGCGCCCATCGCTAAAGAGGCGACAAGAGAGCGGGCGTCGGCCATGCCGCCGGAGGCGACGAAGGGAATCTTCAGCTCTTCCGCGGCGCGCGGCAGCAGGATGAAGTTCGGCATGTCGTCCTCGCCCGGGTGGCCGCCGCATTCGAAGCCGTCGATGCTAAGCGCATCCACCCCAATGGCCTCGGCCTTGAGGGCGTGACGGACCGAGGTGCATTTGTGGACCACCTTGATGCCAGCCTCTTTAAACATGGGCATCCACTTTTGCGGATTGTTGCCGGCGGTCTCGACGATTTTCACACCGCCCTCAATGATCGCCTGGATGTAGCCGGGGTAGTCGGGCGGCGTGACGGCGGGCAGGAAAGTAACGTTCACCCCGAACGGCTTGTCGGTCATGCTCCGGCATTTGGCGATTTCGGCCGCGAGCTTTTCCGGCGTCGGTTGGGTCAAGCCGGTGATGAGGCCAAGGCCCCCGGCGTTGGACACCGCCGCGGCCAATTCGGCGAAGCCGACATAGTGCATGCCGCCTTGGATAATCGGCCGTTCGATGCCGAGGAGTTCAGTGATGCGGGTCTTCATGGGGCCTCCCGGCGCGTGGTGATGAAACTAGGGTTAGGCAAAGCGTGTGAGGCCGAGCGCTTCCGCGACGATTGCGGGCTTTTCGACACCCTCGATTTCCACCGTCACCTGGCTCTTGACCAGGACCTCGCCTGGCCCGCGATCCACCACATCGGTCAAGACGAAGCGGCCGCGGACGCGGCTCCCGGCGGGCACCGGTGACATCATCCGCACGCGGTCGAAGCCATAATTCACCCCCATCTGGGTTCCAACGATCGTGGGCTGGGCGTCAAACGTCATCGGCGCCAGAAGCGACAGGGTCAGGAAACCGTGAGCGACCGTGCCGCCGAACGGGGTCGCCTTGGCGCGTTCGGGGTCCACGTGGATGAACTGGTGATCCTCGGTAACGTCGGCGAACTTGTCGATGCGGTCCTGGCCGATCTCGAACCAGCGCGAAACGCCGATTTCTTGGCCGATCTTCGCCTTGAAGGCTTCGAGGGTGATTTCAGACATGGAAGGCGTCCTTCGTGAGGGGATTGACGGGTGATCCGCAGGGGGCCACGCCGTCCGCTTGTCGTCGCGCCCTTTGATGATTGTCGGACCCCGAACAAGCGGGGCTGGCGTCGAAGCCGCCGGATATCAGCATCAGGCGGATCGATGACATGCAAAAATCAGCATGTCGTCCACCATTCAGAGAGTCAAGCGGCCGAGGCGAACCTCGTCGCTGGAGCGGAAGGCTTGTGCCCTAAGGGCTTTCGGTGAGGCCTAAGGGGCGTCGTGGCCGGCCTCGTCAGTTCTGAATAACCCTCATTCAGGATTGATGTAGCGGGCGGCGGGCCACTCTGCTTCATCTGGGTCCCCGTCTACGGAGAGTTCGCGGCGCCGCCCTTTGGGCGGCCGCCCGTTTCGGCCGTGGCGCCGCTGGCTGGCGCTCCGTAAGCGCTGCGGTGTTCTGGGCTTGGCCCGAGCGACGGGCGGATAACTTGGAGGATAGTCGACATGCAGGTGAGCGGAAAAGTCGTCGTCGTCACGGGGGGCGCCAACGGTATTGGTCGGGCGCTCTGCGAAGCGTTTCACGCCGCTGGGGCGCGCGCGATCGTTGTGGCTGACCTGGACCTGGCCGGGGCCCGCGCCGTCGCCGAGCAGGTGGGCGGCTTGGCTATGGCCTGCGACGTCAGCTCCGAAGAGGCGGTTAAGGCGCTTATCGAGGACACCGAGGCGCAGCTGGGCCCGATCGACCTGTTCTGCTCCAACGCCGGTGTGCTGGCCGGCATGGACGAGCTGGCCGAGAACGTCGCGGGGGCCTCTGACGCGGACTGGCGCAAGAGCTGGGACGTGAACGTCATGGCGCACGTCTATGCGGCGCGCGCTCTGATCCCGCGCATGCGCGCCCGCGGTAGCGGCTATTTCTTGAACACCGTATCGGCGGCGGGCGTGCTCTCGGCGGTCGGCAGCGCCACCTATTCGACCACCAAGCACGCCGCGATCGGTTTCGCCGAGAGCCTGGCGATCTCCCACCGGGCGCACGGGATCAAGGTGTCGGCCCTCTGCCCGCAGGCGGTGGACACCAACATGCTGCGGCGCGAGGCCGGCGGTCCGTTGGTGGACGACGGCGTCCTCAGCCCCGCAGAGGTCGCGCAAGCGGCGCTGGCCGGGATCGATCGGGAGACCTTTCTCATTCTCCCGCACACCAAGGTCGCCGACTACATGCGCGTGAAGGCTGACAGCTATGACCGCTGGATCGGAGGCATGGCGAAAATACAAGCTCAGATGCGGGAAGGCGCTCAGCCGTGAGCGCCGTTCGGCGCGGGCTTGAGCTTGGTATCAAAGGAGGCAGGTTTGATGACTGAGGCGTTCGACACCCCGATCGAGGACTGCGGCGACGAGTTCGCCGGGCCCTGGCGTTCGCCCAAGCAGATGCTGGCCGCCCAGGAATACGATGCGCATGCCTCGATCCACGATGATGCGACCGCGCAGAGTCTTGGCTTCAAGGGCGGCACCATCGAGGGGCCAACACATTTCAGCCAGTTCGAACCGCTCGGCGCCAAGCTTTGGGGGCGGGCCTGGTTCGAGAATGGCTGCATTTCCGCCCATTACCGCTCGCCTGTGTTCGAGGGCGAGACGGTGCGGGCCTTTGTGACCAAGCCTGACGCTGGCGCGAAGCATACGACTATCTTCATGCGTAAAGCCGATGGTACGGAGGTGCTTGCTGGAAGCCTGTCGGTGGGCCAGGACGCCGCCCGTGCGCCGACCGCTTTGGAAGCCCGCCTGAAGGATTTGCCCGCCTTGGCCGAGCCCGTCATTCTGCGCGACATCTCGGTCGGCATGGCTTCGCCGCGCCTGAAAGTGATCATGGGCCCAGATCAGCACATGGGCGCCTACTATCCGTTCTCCCTGGCTGACAAGCTGAAAGTCATTACGGAACCCTCGCCCTGGCATCGTGACGGGGAGGGAGGATCGGCCTCTCCCTGGGGCCGCCCCATCATTCCGCTTGAGATGCTCAGCGTGCTCTTCCAGCACAAGGAGGACGAACTCCGCTTTCCCGTGCGCGGTCCAGTCGTGGGTCTGTTCGCGGATCAGGAGATCCGGTTGCTGGAGGGGCCGCTGTTCGTCGGTGAGGTCTATGAGATCGAGCGCCAGGTCGTGGCTTTGAGCGGCAGCCGGCGCACCGAAAGCCTCTGGGTCAAGACGACGGCCTATCGGGTTGGCTCCAGCCGCCCTGTCGCCACCATGTTACTGAACGCGGCGAGCATCAAGGCCTCCTACACGCCCTACGACCGCGAGCATGACGACCGTTACGGACCCGTTAAGTCCCCTTTCTAGCGATTTGCACCACTTAGGATTAGCTGAGCTCCCGCTTGGGCGTCCAACGCAGTCGGCTCGCCGACCAAAGGATTGCAGGCGGCCAATCCTTGCCCCGTCCTCCGCAACTCGCGTGTCGTGGAAGCATCGACGTTCCTGAACTCTTGCAAGAGCTGGGTTTGCTACACCTGGGGGCCGCGGCCCCCGGGTCGGCTCGGAGATCTCGGGGGGAAGCTTGGCGTTCTCGGGCGTCCCTTGCGGACCCCCTAGAGGCCGAGGCGATGATCGTAGGACAGGAGGAGCGCCGACCCGCGCGCCAGACCGGTTGAACGCCGATGCGAGCAGCGTGGATGTTTTCTTCACTGACTATGGGCGAGCTCGGGGGCCGGGATTGGCCTGGTAGACTAACGGCGCCATGGCATTCAACCATCAGATATAACTCATACTAATCCGGGGCCTGAACCCGCAACCGCGATGCCGTCTCAAGCTCGCATTCCTCATTGGCATAAGATGCTAAGTGCTGTTTTAGGATTTACTTTTGACGAACGCTCCTCCAAATCGGCGCCGTCGCGCCAGCAGGGCGCGTGAGTGTGAACGAGCACATCATGGCTGTCGTCGCCGTCACCAAGGAACGCCAAACGGGCGAGACCCGAGTCGCGCTCACCCCGGACGCCGCCAAGAAGCTGGTCGCGCTCGGCTTGTCGGTGACCGTTGAGACCGGCGCCGGGCTCGCCGCCTCCATCGCCGACGCCGACTATGTAGCCGCCGGCGCGACCATCGCCGCTGACGCCAAGGCCGCCCTGGCCAATGCCGACCTGGTGTTCATGGTGCGAGGTCCGGACGCGGAACAGGCCGGCGCCCTGAAGAGCGGCGCGGCCTTGGCCGCCATGCTCAACCCCTATCAGAGCAAGGAAACCCTGGACGCCCTGGCGGCGGCCGGCGTTACCGCCTTTTCCATGGAATTCGTGCCGCGGATCACTCGGGCGCAGGTCATGGACGTGCTCTCCAGCCAGGCCAACCTGGCCGGCTACCGCGCCGTGATCGAGGCGGCGGAGGCCTATGGCCGAGTGTTCCCGATGATGATGACCGCCGCTGGCACGGTGGCCGCCGCCAAGGTGTTCATCATGGGGGTCGGCGTCGCCGGGCTGCAGGCCATCGCCACGGCCCGGCGCTTGGGCGCCGTGGTCACCGCCACCGATGTGCGCCCGGCCACCAAGGAACAGGTCGAAAGCCTGGGGGCCAAGTTCCTGGCCGTCGAGGACGAGGAATTCAAGAACGCCCAGACCGCCGGCGGCTACGCCAAGGAAATGAGCGCCGAGTACCAGGCCAAGCAGGCGGCCCTGGTCTCCACCCACATCGCCAAGCAGGACATCGTCATCACCACCGCCCTGATCCCCGGCCGCCCGGCGCCGAAGCTGGTGAGCGCGCAGCAGGTGGCCTCGATGAAGCCAGGCTCGGTGATCGTCGACCTGGCGGTTGAGCAGGGCGGCAACGTGGTCGGGGCGGAACTGGGCAAGGTCGCCGATGTCGGCGGGGTGAAGATCCTGGGTATTCCCAACCTGCCCGGCCGCATCGCCGCCGACGCCTCGGCCCTCTACGCCCGCAACCTGTTCGCCTTCGCCGGCCTGCTGATCAAGGACGGCCAGATCGCCCCGGACCTCGAGGACGAGATCTTGAAGGCGGCCCTGGTCACCCAGGGCGGCCAGATCGTCCATCCCGCCCTCAAGACGGCCTAAGGAGCCTTTCCATGGAATCCGTCGATCCCACCGTCTTCCGCCTGGCCATCTTCGTGCTGGCGATCTTCGTCGGCTACTACGTGGTCTGGAGCGTCACCCCGGCCCTGCACACGCCCTTGATGGCGGTGACCAACGCCATCTCCTCGGTGATCATCGTCGGCGCCCTGCTGGCGGCGGCGGCCCAAGCCAGCGGCGGCGGGACCAGCGCCTGGATTTCCAAGGGCGCCGGCTCGGTGGCCGCGGGCCTGGCGGCGGTGAACATCTTCGGCGGCTTCCTGGTCACCCAGCGGATGCTGGCCATGTACCGTAAGAAGGACAAGCCCGCGGGCAAAGGGGCCGGCCAATGAACGCCAACATTGCCTCGATCGCCTACCTGATCTCGGGCGTCCTGTTCATCCTGGCCCTGCGCGGGCTTTCCAGCCCCGAGACCAGCCGGCGCGGCAACACGCTGGGCATGATCGGCATGACCATCGCCGTCGGCGTCACCCTGCTCAGCCTGTTCAGCGCCGGGGCGCTGGACCCGGTGACCATCGGCCTGATCCTGGGCGGCGTGGCGGTAGGCGGCGGCGTCGGGGCGGTGATCGCCCGGCGCGTGCCGATGACCTCCATGCCCCAGCTGGTGGCGGCCTTCCACTCCCTGGTCGGCATGGCCGCCTGCCTGGTGGCCGTGGCCGCCATCTACACCCCCGCCGCCTACGGCATCGCCGAGGGCAATGGCATCAAGCTGGAGAGCCTCATTGAGCTCAGCCTCGGCGTGGCCATCGGCGCCATCACCTTCACCGGCTCGGTGATCGCCTTCGCCAAGCTCAACGGCAACATGTCCGGCGCCTCGATCCTGCTGCCGGCCCGGCACCTGATCAACATCGCCATCGCTGTGGCCCTGGTGGCCCTGATCATCGTGCTGGTGATGAGCGGCGGCGAGGCCAAGTGGGCTTTCTGGGGCATCTTCGCCCTGGCCCTGGTGCTGGGCGTCACCCTGATCATCCCCATCGGCGGGGCGGACATGCCCGTCGTGGTGTCGATGCTGAACAGCTACTCCGGCTGGGCGGCGGCGGCCTTGGGTTTCACGCTTGAGAACATCACCCTGGTGATTACCGGGGCGCTGGTCGGCTCGTCCGGCGCCATCCTCAGCTACATCATGTGCAAGGGGATGAACCGCTCCTTCATCTCGGTGATCCTGGGCGGCTTCGGCGGCGATGTGGCCGCGGCCGGCGCCGGCAAGGCCGAGACCCGGCCGGTCAAGCAGGGCAGCGCCGAAGACGCCGCCTTCATCATGAAGAACGCCTCCAAGGTGATCATCGTCCCCGGCTACGGCATGGCCGTGGCCCAGGCCCAGCACGCCCTGCGCGAGATGGCCGACAAGCTGAAGGAAGAAGGTGTGGAGGTGAAGTACGCCATCCACCCCGTGGCCGGCCGCATGCCCGGCCACATGAACGTCCTGCTGGCCGAAGCCAATGTCCCCTACGACGAGGTGTTCGAGCTGGAAGACATCAACGCCGAGTTCCCCACGGCGGACGTGGCCTTCGTCATCGGCGCCAACGACGTCACCAACCCGGCCGCCAAGACCGACCCCACCAGCGCCATCTTCGGCATGCCGATCCTGGACGTGGAAAAGGCCCGCACCGTGCTCTTCATCAAGCGCGGCATGGCGGCGGGCTACGCCGGCGTCGAGAACGAACTGTTCTTCCGCGACAACACCATGATGCTGTTCGCCGACGCCAAGAAGATGGTCGAGGGCATCGTCAAGGCGCTGTAGGGCACGGCGTGATCGGCCTTCCCGAGAGCGGATCAGGACGGCAGGTCGTCGAAAAAAGCACAGCGATCAGGCAGGCTTGACCGGCGGCCGTGACCAGACGCGGGGGCCGCCCTCACGATGGCGCATCGCCCGTGCCAAGACCTAAACGAACGTGGTGGTCAGTTGCGTTACTGAACTGATCGTGTGTAGGCTTAAGAAACAGAGGAACGCCCGCGATGAACGATCATGCCCCCAGCCCCCCTCTCACCTACGGTCAGGTTTGCCCAGGACTGAGGTCCGAGCTGCACGAACGGGGCGTGCTCGTGATCACTCTCGACGCGCCGGAGCGCCTGAATTCCCTAAATCAGGCCATGAAGCGCGACCTGATCGAACTCATCACGCAGGCGCAGATGGACGATGCTGTGCGCGTGCTGGTGTTCACTGGCGAGGGCAGGGGGTTTTGCGCCGGCGACGACATCAGTAAAGGCGGGTATCTGTACGCCGAGCCGGCAAGCGTGCCCAAGATCGCTGGCGGGCATATGACGCCGATCGGCACGGCCAACGCGCTGCGCATCTACTCGCAGACCCTGAATCTGGCCATCCGCAACCTCGATAAGATCTCCATCGCCGCCATCAACGGCCCGGCCATCCACACTGGCCTGTCGCTGGCGCTTAGCTGCGACTTCAGGATCGGCTCAACCCGGGCCAAGCTGGGCAGCGCGACCCTGCGCTACGCGCTTTTGCCTGACGAGGGCGGCCATTTTCTCCTGGTGCAGCAGCTCGGGTTGCCGCGGGCGCTGGACTTCGTGCTGCGCAAGCGCATCGTCGGAGCCCAGGAGGCGCTGGATCTCGGCCTGCTCGGCGAGGTGGTCGAGCCTGAGGCCTTGCTTCCCACGGCCATGGCGCTCGCCCTTGAACTCGCGGAAGGCCCGCAAGTGGCCACGCGCATGCTCAAGCGCTCCCTCTATAACGCCGCGGAGTCGAGCTTCGCCTTGGCCCTGGATGACATCGCGACCCGCACCGCGATGTCCGATCACCATCCAGACGCCATCGATGGTCTCGTCTCCTTCCAGGAGAAGCGGCCGCCGAAGTTCAATGTCTGGCTAGACGCCAGCCAGGCGGAGGGAGCCTAGGGCGATGAGCTACACCGACATCCTATACCGGGTGGAAGACGGCGTCGCCGTCATCACCCTGAACCGGCCGGATCGGTTGAACGCCTGGCGGGACGAGATGGAGAAAGACCTGCGCGCCGCGATGCATGTGGCTAAGGACGACAGCGCCGTTCGGGTCATCGTGATTACCGGCGCTGGACGCGGCTTCTGCGCCGGCGCCGACATGGACATGCTGCAGGCCCCCGCCAGCGACGGACAGGCCGCTACGGTTCCACCGCCGCCGTTCGACGCTCGCGCTCGCAACGACTTCAAACGGCAGTTTTCCTTCTTTCCCGGGGTGCCAAAGCCGATCCTCGCAGCGATCAACGGGCCGTGCGCGGGTCTGGGGCTCGTGCTGGCGCTCTATTCCGATCTGCGGTTCGCCTCCGACGCAGCGATGTTCACCACGGCGTTCGCTCGCCGCGGGCTGATCGCTGAACACGGCATATCCTGGTTGCTGCCTCGAATGGTCGGGATGGCTCACACCGCTGATCTGTTGTTCTCCGCCCGGAAGGTCTCCGCGCCGGAAGCTCTATCGATGGGCCTGGTCAATCGGGTGATCCCACACGGCGAGTTCGAGGCCCAGGTGATGGCCTACGCGCGAATGCTGGCGAGCGAGGTCTCGCCACGCTCGCTTGGGGAGATGAAGCGCGAAATCTGGAATGCCCAGTTCCAGGGCCTGGGCGAGGCGATCGACGCGGCCAACGCGGACATGCGCCGCAGCTTCTTCTCCGCTGATTTCAAGGAGGGCGTGGCGCACTTCGTCGAAAAGCGCGCGCCGGCCTTCACCGGCCGCTGAGGGCCGAGAACTGTTGAATTCAATTGCCTGAGCCATGGGGGGCCAGGCAAGGGCGGAGGGCCAGATTAGCCGGTGGCGGGTCTGGCCCCCGTGACGTCGGTTCAAGAGGCTTCATGGCGTGAGCGCCAGGAACGCCAAGTCTTATCCGAAGGTGCCCCGCACTGCGTCATTGTCCTTGAAGGTTTGTCTTTATGCATACGGTCCTGATCGCCAATCGAGGCGAAATCGCTATTCGGATCGCCAGGGCTGTGGCGGACGCCGGTCTCCAGTCGATCGCCATCTATTCTGAGGACGACGCCAATTCCCTGCATGTGCAAAAGGCGGATCGCGCCGTGGCGCTCGAGGGCCGAGGCGCTCGCGCCTATCTCGACATCGAACAGATTGTGGCGCTCGCGAAGCAGTCCGGCGCGGACGGCGTTCATCCCGGCTATGGCTTCCTGAGCGAGAACGCGGCGTTCGCGCGCGCCGTTGAGGCTGCCGGACTGACCTTCATCGGGCCGAGCCCGGAGACCCTCGACGCCTTCGGCGACAAGGTCAAAGCGCGAGCGCTCGCCGAATCCTGCGGGGCTCCGCTGCTCAAGGGGGCCGGTCCCGTGGACGCCGAGACCGCGCGCGCCTTCCTCGCTGGCTTGCCGGCGGGCCGGGCGATGATCATCAAGGCGGTGTCTGGCGGCGGCGGCCGCGGTATGCGCCTGGTCCGCGAGGTGGCGTCCGTTGCGGAAGCCTTTGAGCGCGCGTCGTCGGAAGCCGTCTCAGCATTTGGCAATCCCGCCCTCTATGTCGAAGAGTTCCTGCCCAACGCCCGGCACGTGGAGGTGCAGATCATTGGCGATGGAGAGGCGGTAAGCCACCTTTGGGAGCGCGAATGCAGCCTGCAGCGCCGCCATCAAAAGGTCGTGGAGATCGCCCCCAGCCCCAGTCTCAAACCCGAGGTGCGCCAACGGATTTTGGACGCCGCGGTACTGATCGGCAGAGCGGCGGCCTATCGCGGATTGGGAACGATGGAGTTCCTGGTGGCCGACGATGGCGAGAGTTTCTGCTTCATGGAGGGCAATGCTCGGCTGCAGGTGGAGCATACGGTCACCGAAGAGGTCCTCGGCCTGGACCTTGTCCAGGCGCAGCTCGCGGTCGCGCAAGGTCAGACCCTCCAAGCCCTCGGTCTGACGCAGGATAAGATCCCCGCCTGTCGGGGGTTCGCCATTCAGGCTCGCGTGAACCTCGAGTCTTACGCACCTGATGGATCGGTGCGACCAGGCGGAGGTCAGCTCACGGCATTCGCGCCGCCCAGCGGGCCGGGGGTTCGCACCGACACCTATGGCTATGCGGGATATCGGACCAATCCGGCCTTCGATTCCCTGATCGCCAAGGTGATCTGTCATTCCCCTTCGCCACACTTCGGCGACGCCGTGCGCCGCCTTCGCCGGGCCCTGGGCGACATGACCCTGGCCGGGGCGCCCAGCAACCTTGACTATCTCCTGGCGCTCCTCGCCGACGAGCGGGTTGTCGCCAACGCGGTGGACACCCGTTTCCTCGACGACAACGCCGAAGCCCTGGTGCGCGCGGCGCAAGCGGTCTCGGCCGCACGCCGCGAGCACGCTTCGCCGGGCCAGGAGGCCGCGGTGGGCGTCGCGGCAGG
>DASVMY010000114.1:0-10382 GCA_036384135.1 Caulobacteraceae bacterium
GATTCCAGCGTGTTACGAGATGACTGAGGCCGCCCCTCCTCTCCCTTCTCCCCCTGCGGGAGAAGGTGGCCCGCGCAGCGGGTCGGATGAGGGGTCGACGAGACCCATCGGGCTAAGCTGCTGACGCCAATCCACAATCGCCGGCGCGTCCCCACAACCGTATGCTTCGCAGCCACCATCTCCCGCAAGGGGAGAAGGACCGCTCAAGGCCCCGCAGACAGCTAATGACGAGATGTGTGCATCCCCCAGATGAAGGGGAGGGAGGCTGCGAAGCGTCTCGATCAGCCGTCGGAATTGCCGCTGTCGCCGCCGCCCCGCCCCCGCTCGGCTTCCCGGGTCTTCTGCTGGGCCCAGTAGGCGGCGCCGTCCTTGGGCTTGAACATGGTGCGCGGGGCGCCCTCCTTCGTCACCACGGCGAAGACATTGCCCTTGGCGTCATAGATCAGCCGGTCGCCGTTCTTGCGGTTGATGGTTTCGGCGCTGGGCGGCGGGTTGTCGATGAAGGCGTGGACCTTGGTGACGTAGTCGTCCTCGCTGGCCGCGGCGAAGTCGGCGCCGTTTTTGCCGAACTGATACTGGGCGTTGTCCTCGGCGCTGTGGCGCTTGTTGGCGGCCCACATCGGCTTGCCGTTCACCTGCCGCACTGGCGCCGAGTCAGCCCTCTGGGCGCTGGACCCCGCTGCCGCGCCCGATGACGCCGGCGCGTTGGCGTTCGCCGCCGCGTCCTTGCCCGCGACCGCCGAGGGATGCCCGCCGCACGCGGTCAACCCCAAAGCCAGGACGCCGACCACGCCCACGATACCTACAACCTTCATGACTCCCTCCAGCCACCTGCCCGCCCGGGGCATGATCATGCGAACAAAGAAAGAACAACTTTATCGGTTTGTCCAGAGGCTATGTTGGGGGTCGTCAGCCAGGGAACGGGCCGCTAAAGAGCGGGCGGTTTCCAGAAGGGCTGCCCCTTTGACCGACAAGCGTGTGCTTCTGATCGTGGGCGGCGGGATCGCGGCCTATAAGGCGCTGGAGCTGACCCGGCTGCTGCGCAAGGCGGGCATTGGCGTGCGCCCGATCCTGACCCGCGCCGGCGCCCAGTTCGTCACCCCGCTCTCCCTGGCGGCCCTGGCCGAGGACAAGGTCTATCAGGACCTGTTCTCACTCACTGACGAGCACGAGATGGGCCACATCGAGCTGTCGCGCTCGGCCGACCTGGTGGTCGTGGCGCCGGCCACCGCCGACCTGATGGCCAAGGCCGCCCATGGCCTCGCCGACGACCTGGCCTCGACCGCCCTGCTGGCCACCGACAAGCCGGTGCTGATGGCGCCGGCCATGAACGTGCGCATGTGGCTGCACCCGGCCACCCAGCGGAACCTGGCTACGCTCCGCGGCGACGGGATCGCCATCGTCGGTCCAGATGAGGGCGCTATGGCCTGTGGCGAGTTCGGCCCCGGACGCATGGCCGAACCGGAAGCGATCTTCCAGGCCATCCAAGCCGCGCTCCTGGGCGCGCCGGCCGCTTCCAAGTCCCTGGCCGGCAAGCACGTCCTGCTGACCGCCGGCCCCACCGCCGAACCCCTCGATCCGGTACGCGTGCTCACCAACCGCTCCAGTGGCAAGCAGGGCTTCGCCATCGCCGGCGCCCTGGCCGATCTTGGCGCGCGGGTGACCCTGGTGGCTGGGCCGGTCGCCGTCGCCACGCCCCGGGGCGTCGACCGCATCAATGTCGAAACCGCCCTGGAGATGCTGGCCGCCTGTCAGGGGGCCCTGCCGGCCGACGCGGCGGTGTGCGTCGCCGCCGTGGCGGACTGGCGGCCGGACGAGGCCTTCGGCGTGAAGCTGAAAAAGGGCCACGACGGCCCGCCCACCCTGCGCCTGGTGGAGAACCCCGATATCCTGGCGACGCTCTCGGCCCACGGCCCGGCGCGGCCGAAGCTGGTGGTGGGCTTCGCCGCCGAGACCAACGACCTGGAGGCCAACGCCCGCGCCAAACTCAGCCGCAAGGGCTGCGACTGGGTGGTGGGCAATGACGTCAGCCAGGACGGCATCATGGGCGGCGACGACAACGAGGTGCTGCTGGTCAGCGCCGCCGCCGTCGAACATTGGCCCAAGGCCTCCAAGACCGAGGTCGCCCGGCGCCTCGCCGAACGTATCGCCGACCATCTTAAAGTGAACGGAACCCCGTGAGCCCTAGAGTTGCCATCGCCCGCCTGCCGCATGGCCAGGGGATCCCGTTGCCGGCCTATGAGACCGCCGACGCCGCCGGCATGGACCTGCGCGCCGCCGTGCCGGAGGATGAGCCCTTCGTCCTGCGCCCCGGCGACCGGTTCGCCATGCCCACCGGCCTGACCATGGCCATCCCTCGCGGCTACGAGGGCCAGGTGCGGCCGAGGTCCGGCCTGGCGTTCAAATCGGGGATCACCTGCCTCAACAGCCCCGGCACCATCGACGCCGACTACCGTGGCGAGGTGAAGGTGATCCTGATCAACCACGGCGCCGAGGACGTCACCATCCGCCGCGGCGACCGCATCGCCCAATTGCTGATCACGCCGGTGGAGCAGGCGGTATGGGAAGAGGTGGAAAGCCTGGACGAGACCGTTCGCGGGGCCGGCGGGTTCGGGTCGACGGGCGGGCGTTAGACCCCGTCGTGCGTCGGCGGCGCGAGGAACCCGCCCAGCTGTTCCTCGATCGCCTCGGCCACCGCCAGGGTGCGGGAATCGCCGCCGCGCGGACCGATGATCTGCACGCCGACGGGCAGGCCCTCGTGCGTGTGGGCCGCCGGGATGGCGGTGGCCGGCAGGCCGCAGGCGGTGGCCAGCGCGATCCAGCGCAGCATGGCGGTGTAGGGGATCCTGGCCCCGTCCGAGCAGCGCAGCATCCGCTTCTGGAACGGCCGGTGATCGTGGATGAAGGGCGCCACCGGGGCGATGGGGGCGATGATCACGTCGACGGACCCGAAGGCGGCGCGCATCTGGTCGGTCAGGCGGGCGCGGACCTCATTGGCCTCGATCCACTCGGCGTGAGTGGCGGTGTAGGCCAGGGTCAGGCCGGCCCAGGAGTCGGCCCCCACGCCCAGGGCGCGGGCGATCTTCGCCGGTCCGCGCATCCGCTCCAGCGTCCGCTTCTGGCCGGCGGGCAGGTCCGTGCCGACGATGGCGCCCAGCAGGACCTGGTAGGCGCCCAGCAGGACCGCGGCGTCCACCGGACTGCCGATGTTCCGCACCTCGACGCCCAGGCCGCGCAGGGACTCCGCGAAGCCTTCGATCCCGGACCGGATCTCCGCGTCCAGGATGAAGGCCGGCTCATCCAGCCACAGCCCGACCTTCAGGCCCTTCAGCTCCGCCGGCGGCGCCTTGGGCGCCAAGGGCCCGCTCTCGATCACCGACAGCAGCAGGCGAAGGTCGCGGGCCGACCGAGCCATCGGGCCGACCACGTTCAGGTCGCGCTCGGCGTAGGCGCCGGGCATGGGCGGGATGTGACCCAGTTGTGAAACCATCCCCCAGGTCGGCTTGTGCGAATAGATTCCGCAGAAGGAGGCGGGCACGCGCAGGGAACCGCCGATGTCGGAGCCCAGCTCCAGCGCCGTGATCCCGGTCGCCAGCGCCGCCGCCGAACCGCCGGACGAGCCGCCCGTGGTCCGCTCCAGGTCCCAGGGATTGTTGGTGGTTCCATAGAGGGCGTTGAAGGTCTGCCAGTCGCCGGCCATCACCGGGGTGTTGGTCTTGCCCCAGACGACGGCGCCGGCGCGCTTGACGGCGCCCACCGCCGCGGCGTCGCGCACGCGCCGGTGCGTGAGGGCTTCGAGCCCGGAGGAGGCCGGCATCCCCTCCACATCGAAGGTGTCCTTCACCGTCATGGGCAGGCCCGCCAGCGGTCCCGTGTTTTCGCCCTTGGCGCGCGCATCGTCCATGGCCCGGGCCCGCTCGCGGGCGCGCTCCAGGTCCTGAGCCACCACGGCGTTGATCCGGCCGTGGACCTGGGCGTTACGCTTGGCCCCGGCTTCGAGCAGTTCGAGGGCGCTGACCCGCCCACTCTCCAGGGCGGCGATCTGGCCGGTGGCGTCCAGGGAAAGGATGTCGAGCATGGCTTCCAGCTCCTTAGGGGTCAGCTCCGGAAGCCGAGCACGTCCTTCATGTCGTAGAGGCCGGGCGGGCGGCCCGCGACCCAGACCGTGGCCGCCATCGCGCCGTGGGCGAACAGGCTCCGGTCCCTGGCCGAGTGGGAGAAGGTCAGGATCTCGTCGTCGGCGGCGAAGACCACGCTGTGCTCGCCGACGATGCCGCCGCCCCGCATCGCCGTGAAGCCGATGTCGCCTTCGCGCCGGGGGCCGGTGATGCCGTCCCGTCCGCGGACCGCGACCTGGGCCAGGTCCGCTTCGCGGCCCTCCGCCGCCGCCGCGCCCAGCATCAGGGCGGTGCCTGAGGGGGCGTCGATCTTGCGCCGGTGATGCGCCTCGGTGACCTCGATGTCCCAGTCGATGGACGGCAGGCGCCGCGCCGCCTGTTCCACCAGGCCAGCCAGGATGTTCACGCCCAATGAGAAGTTGCCGGATTTGACAATGGCCACCGTGCGCGCGGCCTCGCGCACCTGGTCGTCCTCCTCCGGCGTGAAGCCCGTGGAGCCGATCACCAGGGCCGCGCCTTGGGTCGCCGCGGCGCGGGCCGCGAGGCCGGCGGAGGCGGAGGCGACGGTGAAGTCGATGATCACCTGGCAGCTGGCCAGGGCGGCGTCGGCCGTGACCAGTGTGGCTTCGCCCAGCAGCTGCCCCTCGGTTCCCGGCCGGTCGAACAGGGCCGTCAGCGCCATGCCCTCGTGCTGGCGCACGGCGGCGGCGACCACCGCGCCCATGCGTCCAAGGGCGCCGGCGACGCCGACAGTGATGGGAAGGCCATCGCTCATCCGCAGGGTCCATCCTCAAAAAGCGACTTATCCCGCGGCCCAGGATCGGCTGTAGCGGGGTCCAGCGCCTATTCGCCCCTGGTCCCCGCCCGGGTCAATCCCAGGTCGCCGCCAGACGCCAGATCAAACCGTAACAACGCCGGTTGTCGGCGGGGGGCGCGGCGAGTAGGTTGCGCCCCTTTTCGCATCAAGGGGGGAGGCGGGGGCCGCGTAAGCCTCGCGCCCGGAAATTTCGCTGCATGAGCGACGCCGAAAAACGCACTTTCACCGACGACGAAGCCCTGGCGTTCCACAAGTACCCGACGCCGGGCAAGATCGCCGTGGTTCCGACCAAGCCCATGGCCACCCAGCGCGACCTGTCGCTGGCCTATTCGCCTGGCGTGGCGGTGCCGGTGCTCGCCATCGCCGAAGATCCGGACCTGGCCTACGACTACACCTCCAAGGGCAACCTGGTGGCGGTGATCTCCAACGGCACCGCGATCCTGGGCCTGGGCAACCTGGGCGCCCTGGCGTCCAAGCCGGTGATGGAGGGCAAGTCGGTGCTGTTCAAGCGCTTCGCCGACGTGGACTCCATCGACATCGAGGTCTCGGCCACCGATCCGGACGAGATCATCACGGTGGTCAAGAACATCGGCGTCACCTTCGGCGGCATCAACCTCGAAGACATCAAGAGCCCCGAGTGCTTCCGGATCGAGACCGAGCTGCAGGAGCTGCTCGATATCCCGGTGTTCCACGATGACCAGCACGGTACGGCGATCATCTCCTCCGCCGGCCTGATCAACGCGTGCGAGATCACGGGGCGCAAGCTGGAGGACATCAAGCTGGTGCTGAACGGCGCCGGCGCGGCGGGCATCGCCACCCTGGAACTGGTCAAGGCCATGGGCGTGCGGCCGGAGAACTGCATCGCCGTCGACACCAAGGGCGTCATCTATCGCGGCCGCACCGACTCCATGAACCAGTGGAAGTCGGCCCACGCGGTGGAGACCGACGCGCGCACCCTGGCCGAGGCCATGAAGGGCGCCGACGTGGTCTTTGGCCTGTCGGTGAAGGGCGCGCTCACCCAGGACATGGTCAAGTCCATGGCCCCCAATCCGATCATCTTCGCCATGGCCAATCCCGATCCGGAGATCACGCCGGAAGAGGTCCACGCCGTGCGCCCCGACGCCATCGTCGCCACCGGCCGCAGCGACTACGCCAACCAGGTCAACAACGTCCTGGGCTTCCCCTACATCTTCCGCGGCGCCCTCGACGTGCGCGCCCGGCGGGTGAACATGGAGATGAAGATCGCCTGCGCCAACGCCCTGGCGGCCCTGGCGCGCGAGGACGTTCCGGATGAGGTCGCCGCCGCCTATCACGGCCGGCACCTGAGGTTCGGGCCGCAATACATCATCCCCTCGCCCTTCGACCCGCGCCTGATCTGGTACATCCCGCCGTTCGTGGCCCAGGCGGCCATGGACACCGGTGTCGCCCGCAAGCCGATCGTGGACATGGACGCCTATCGCGAGTCCCTGGCCCGGCGCCTGGATCCCACCGCCGGCTTCCTGCAGAAGATCTCCGGCGCGGTGCAGTCCAACCCGCTCAAGCGGATCGTCTTCGCCGAGGGCGAGGAGCCGTCGGTGATCCGCGCCGCCTACGCCTTCCAGAGCCAGGGCCTGGGCAAGGCGATCCTGGTCGGCCGCGAGGAGCTGGTGCAGGAGAATATGCGCCTGGCCGGCCTGGATCCCGCCGACGTAGACCTGGAGATCATCAACGCCCGCGTCTCCCGGCATAATCCGGAGTTCAGCGACTTCCTCTATGGCCGCCTCAGCCGCCAAGGCTACCTCAAGCGCGACGTCCAGCGCCTGATCAACCAGGACCGCAACTCCTTCGGCGCCTCCATGGTGGCCCTGGGCTACGCCGACGGCATGGTCACCGGTGTCACCCGCAGTTTCGACCAGGCCTTGGAAGAGGTCCTGCGCGTCATCGACCCGGCCCCTGGCGGGCGCGTGATGGGGATGTCCATCGTGCTGGCCAAGGGCCAGACCATCTTCATCGCCGACACCAACGTCACCGAGATGCCCGAGGCGGACGAGCTGGTGGCCATCGCCTGCGAGGCGGCGCGCAATGTGCGCAACCTGGGCTTCACGCCCCGGGTGGCGTTCATGTCCTACTCCAGCTTCGGCAGCCCCATGGGCCTGCGCTCGGCCAAGGTGCGCGAGGCGGTGGAGATGCTGGACGCCCGAGGCAACGTCGACTTCGAATATGAGGGCGAGATGCCGCCCGAGCTGGCCCTCGACCCCAACGCGCGGGAGAACTATCCCTTCATGCGCCTGTCCGGCCCGGCCAATGTGCTGATCATGCCGGCCATCCACTCCGCCTCGATCTCCACCAAGCTGGTCCAGGCGCTGGGCGAAGCGACGGTGGTGGGGCCGCTGCTGCTGGGCCTGTCCAAGCCGGTGCAGATCTGTCCCCTCTCGGCTTCGGTCTCCAAGATCCTGAACATGGCCATGATGGCTGCCTACGAGCGGCCTCAGGTGGAAGCGGAAGGGTAGGGGATCATGGTCTCGTGAGCGCGCGCCTGTTGTCTATCCGCTAGGACCAGACCTGCTCCCGGAAGGGGAGGCGGGCTGGCCCGTCTCTTCACAATCCAGTTCCAGAGCCTGTCCCGTTTTGATGAAATCATCAAAACGGGAAGAACAGGCTCGATCCTCAAGTTTGCGAGCACGATTCAGAATTTTGTCGGTTCCGACAAAAGTCATCGTGCTCTAGGAGCACGCCAATGCCCAGGCGCGGCGCGATCGGTATCGATTTTGGCACCACCAACACCGTCATCGCCTCGACGGATACGGACGGCCTGGCCCACCTGACGGTCTTTCCCAATGATGGGACGGACGTTGTCGCCTTCCGGTCGGCCATCAGCTTCCACGCCTCGATGGACGACGAGCGCGCCCGCGTGGTGGAGGCCGGCCCATGGGCCATCGAGGCCTATATCGAAGAGCCGCTGGAGACGCGGTTCATCCAGTCCTTCAAGAGCTACGCGGCCAGCCCGCTGTTCCAGGACACCGACATCCTGGGCCGCCGCTATCGGTTCGAGGACCTGCTCTCGGCCTTCATGCTGCGCCTGCGCGCCCACGCCAACGGCGCCCTGGACGACATGCCCACGACCGCCATCGTTGGCCGCCCGGTGACCTTCGCCGGCCAGCGCCCCGACCCGCTGCTGGCGGTGCACCGCTACCAGACCGCTTTCGAACGCCTGGGCTTCACCGACATCCGCTACGCCTACGAGCCGGTGGCCGCGGCCTTCTTCTTCGCCCGCAAGCTCAACGCCGACGCCACCGTGCTGGTGGCCGACTTCGGCGGCGGCACCAGCGACTTTTCCCTCGTTCGCTTCCGGCGTGAAGGCGGGGAGATCAAGTCGCAGGCCCTGGCCAATTCGGGCGTGGGCGTGGCCGGCGACGCCTTCGACTACCGGATCATCGACAACCTGGTCTCGCCGGACCTGGGCAAGGGCAGCAGCTACCGCACCTTCGACAATGTCGCGCCCATCCCGCAGCGCTATTTCACCGCCTTCGCCCGCTGGGAGCAGCTGGCCCTGCTGCGCGCGTCCAGGGACATGCGCGACATCCGCGGCCTGCTGCGCACCTCGCTGGAGAAAGAGAAGATCGCGCGGCTGGTGGAGCTGCTGGACGACAACCATGGCTACCGGCTCTACCAGTCGGTCTCGCGGCTGAAGGAGGCCCTGTCGGCGGACGCCTCGGCGACCTTCGCCTTCCACGCCGGTGAAGTGCACATCGAAAAGCCCGTGGCGCGCGCCGAGTTCGAGGGCTGGATCCAGCCGGAACTGACCGCCATCGAGAAGGCCGTCGACGAGGCCATGACCGCCGCCAACCTCGGCCCGGACGACGTCGACCGCGTCTTCCTCACCGGCGGCTCGTCTTTCGTGCCCGCCGTGCGCCGCCTGTTCGCCGACCGCTTCGGCGAGGCCAAGCTGGAGAGCGGCGGCGAACTGGTCTCCATCGCGTCGGGCCTGGCCTATATGGGGCTTGAGGCCGATCTTGGCGCCTGGACGCAGCAGGCGCCGTCGCCGGATTGAAGCCTCCTACTTGGCCTTCTTCAGCGTCGGGCTGTCGAGGTCCAGGCTGTCGGCCGCGATCACCTCCACCCCAGGCAGGGACGCCTTCAGCGGCTCCAGGAACACCTTGGCGTCGCCGACCACGATGAAGCTGGCCTGGGCCGGGTCGAAGATGTCGTGGGCGAAGCTGGACACCTGGGCTGGGGTCACGGCGTCGACCTTGTCGGTGTAGGCCTTGATCTCGTTCAGATCGATTCCATAGACGGCCAGGTTGCCCAGGATGCCGGCCAAGCCACCGCTGGTGGCGAGGTTGCGGCCGTACTCGCCCACCAGGGACGACTTGCGGGCGGTGAGTTCTTCGGTGGTGGGGGGCGTGGCGGCCAGGCCGGCGGTGACACTGCGCAACAGGTCGACCACCTGGCCGGCGGACTCGTTCTTGGTCTGGGCCTGGGCGCTGAAGGAGCCCAGGGTCTGGCGCGGGATGAGGTGCGAGCCGGCGCCGTAGCTTAGGCCCCGCTTGATGCGGATCTCCTCATTCAGCCGCGCGGAATAGCCCCCGCCCAGCACGGTGTTGGCCACCAGGCCCTGGTAGTAGCGCGGATCGTCCCGGGTGATGGCGGTCTTGACCATGACCACCGCGGCCTGGCCGGTTCCGGGCATATCGACGGCGACGGCCCGCGCCGGGGCGGTGGAATGGGCCTGCGGCGGGGCCGGCGGGGGGCCGGCGGGTTTCTGCCAGCCGCCGAAGGCCTGCTGCGCCAGGGCGAAGCCCCGGTCGGGCGTCAGGTCGCCGGTGAGCACCAGTATGGCGTTGTCAGGCCGCCAGTAGGTCTGGTGCAGGCGGACCAGGTCGTCGCGGCTGAGCTTGGCCAGGGAGGCGGGGGTGCCGTCGGCGGCGTGGCCAAAGGCGGTGCCGGCGAAGACCACCGGCGCGGTGATCATCCCCGCCAGGGCGCCCGGCTCGTGGTACTGCACCACGAGGCCGTCCAGGTCCTGCTTGCGGACGCGCTCGAGGTCGTCGGGGGCGAAGACCGGGTTCTCGGCGACGTCGGCCATGATGGCCATGGCCGGCTCGATCTTCCCCGACAGGCTGCTCAAGGTGACCGACGAGGAATCCCAACTGGAACTGGCGTTCAGGTCCGCCCCGAGGGCCTCGACCTGCTGGGCGATCTGGGGCGCGGAACGGGTCTTCGTGCCCTCCGTGACCAGGGCGGCGGTCAGGTCGGCGGCGCCGGCCAGGCCCGTGGGGTCGATGTCGGCGCCGGCCTTGATGGTCAGGTCGGCGGTGATCAGGGGCAGGTCGCTGCTGTGGGCGACGATGACGCGCAGGCCATTGGCCAGGGTCTTTTCCGCCGGTGAGGGAAGGACGGCGGCGATTGGCGCGCCGATGGCGGGCAGGGGCTGGCGCTGGCCCTCGGGGGCCAGGGCGGCGATTTCG
>DASVMY010000115.1:0-2510 GCA_036384135.1 Caulobacteraceae bacterium
ACGGCGGCGGGGATGTGCAGCAGGTCGCCGGTTTCCTGGGCCACCAGCAGGCGGTCGCCGGCCTTGAAGCGCGCGGCCAGGCCGTCGTCCACGCGCGCCACCTTGTCGCCGCCGTAGACGATGGGCATGCCGGGGGTGAGGGCGTCCAGGGGAGTCATGGCGCCCCTCTAGCGAAAAGACGGGGCCACGTCAGCCTTTTGCGCGGCAGGTGGGATGAGTTAGGGCAGGGCCATGGGCGACGCCGTGGACTCATCTCTGAAAGCCTTCGTGGTGGGCGCCGGCCTGGCCGACCCCGGCGCGGCCCAGACCTGGACCTCGCTCACCGGCGGGGTGTCGTCGGATATCTGGAAGGTGGAATCGGCCGGCCGGCCGGCGGTCTGCGTCAAGCGGGCGGTGGCCAAGCTGCGGGTGGCGGCCGACTGGCAGGCGCCGGCGGAGCGGACCAATTTCGAGTGGCGCTGGTTCGACCTGGCGCGGTCGATCATTCCGGGCGTGGCGCCGGAGGTGCTGGCGCATGACGACGCGGCGGGCGTGTTCGCCATGGCTTATCTGGAGCCGGCCCACCATCCGCTGTGGAAACGGGAGTTGCTGGAGGGGCGCGTGGACGTCCCCGCCGCCGGCGAGGTGGGCCGGCGTCTGGCGCGCCTGCATGGCGCCACGGCGGAACGGGCGGACACCGCCGCCGCCTTCGCCACAGACGCGCTGTTCCACGCCCTGCGGCTGGATCCGTTTCTGCTGGAGGCCGCCCGCCGGCGCCCAGAGGTAGCCGCGCCCCTGACCGCCATCGCGCGGCGCACCGCCGCCACGCGCCTGGCCCTGGTCCACGGCGACGTCAGCCCCAAGAACATCCTGCTGGGGCCGGACGGCCCCGTGTTCCTGGACGCCGAGACGGTCTGGTACGGCGATCCGGCTTTCGACCTGGCGTTCTGTCTGAACCATCTGCTGCTCAAGCACCTGGTCGCGCCGCCAGGGACCGGCCCGGCCTTGTTTGAGAGCTTCGACGCCTTGGCGCGCGCCTACCTGGCCGGGGTGGGCTGGGAGGCGCCGGACGTCCTGGAGGCCCGCGCCGCGCCGCTGCTGGCCGGGCTGATGCTGGCGCGGGTCGATGGCAAGTCGCCGGCCGACTACCTGCCGGAGGGGCCGTTGCGGCAGGTGGTGCGGGCAGTGGCGATCCCGCTGCTGAAAGAGATGCCTTCGCGGCTGGCGGAGGTCTCGGTTGCCTGGTCCCGCCGCCCCTAGTTGTCTTCCCCCGAGCGTTCGGGGGAAGACAATGGATCCTCAGTCTCCACCCACCAGGTCCCGCCGCGCCTTCTCCAGCTCCTCGGCATAGCGCCGCGTGGCGTAGGCTTCCGACAGCAGGCCGAGCACGTCGCGCCGGTCGTCCAGCACCACCAGCTCGTCACTCTCGGTGTGGTCGAAGACCTTCATGATCTCCTTGATGTCCATGTCCGGGTTCAGCCAGTCGTCCTGGTGGGTCATGTTCTCGCCCACGAAGCCTTCGCCGTCCTCGTCGGCATAGACCTTGGAGACGGCCACCAGGCCGGCGTACTGGCCGGTCTCGCTCAAGGCCACCACCCGCCGGGTCGAGCCCAGGGGGAAGCGGCGGCGGAACTCCGACAGCGGCGCGCTGGCGGCGATGGTCGGGGCGTCGCTGCGCATCATCCGCCCGGCCGTCAGGGTGCGCAGCCAGCCCACGTCGTGGGCGCTGCGGATGGTCTCGCCGCGCAGGTGCAGACGCCAGGTGGAGAAGGAATAGCCGAAGGTCTCCCGCACCAGCACGCTGGCCACCAGGGACGCGGTCAGGGTCGCGGCGGTGAGGCCAAAGTCGTTGGTGGTCTCCAGCACCAGGAACGACATGGTGAAAGGCCCGCCGATGATCGCCACCGCCAGGGCGCCCATGCCCACCATGGCCCCCGCCAGGGGCTCGATCCCCGCGTGCACGCCCACATCCTCCAGCCCCATGGCGCACAGCCGCCCGATCAGCGAGCCCAGATAGAGCGAGGCGAAGAACAGCCCGCCCCGGAACCCGAAGCCCAGGGACACCACCGAGGCCGCCGCCTTGGTGGCGACCAGGAAGAACAGGGCGCTGATCACCAGGTCGCGGGACAGGTCCAGGTGCATGGCCCCGTGCCCCGCCGACAGGGTCTGCGGCGCGATCAGGGCCAGGGCCGCCAGCAGGACCCCCCCCGTCGCCGGCCGCAGCAGCTTGGGCCCCGGGATCAGCGAGGCCACCCGCTCGGTCCAGGCCACCAGCCGCATCAGCCCCACCGCGAACACGGCGCAGATCAGCCCCAGGCCCGCGAACAGGACGTAGTGGGTGGCCGTCAGCGCCACGGTCACATGGGCGTGGATCACCAGCGGATCGACCCCCAGCGCCTTGGTCATCAGGGCGCCGGCCAGGGCCGCGGCCGCCACCGGGGCGATGTTGGCCACGGTGTAGGAGCCGATCACCACCTCGAAGGCATAGAAGGCGCCGGTCAGCGGCGCGCCGAACGCCGCGGCGATGGCCG
>DASVMY010000116.1:0-13915 GCA_036384135.1 Caulobacteraceae bacterium
ATGGACCACCGCGGCTGGGTCACCAGCCACTACATCGCCCGCCCCGGCGAGCCGGACGAACACCCCGTCCTCACCGCCCTGCCCCCCGTCACCGACTTCATGCTCTCGCGCCGAAGGGGGCGGCTGGGTAAACCGCCGTAATCGGGACTGCACGGATTCTGCACGGGTTGGGGGCCGATCTTTCCCATCCGTTCCGCACCAAGACTTGTGCGGAAGGATGAGGTTGTCACCAGAACCCCTTGCGGGGCTGGGCTTCGCTGGTGCCGCCGGACAGGATCGAACTGTCGACCTCAGCCTTACCAAGGATGCGCTCTACCACTGAGCTACGGCGGCGTTCCCGCGATCGGGAGGGCGGGTCATTAGCGAACCCGAGCGCTGGTGTGAAGCGAAAACCGCTTGACGGCGACCATGCGTCGCCAGCTTCCTCGCCGGATGGACGACAAAACCAAGCCGGACAAGCCTTCGCCGCCGTCGCCGCGGGAGCAGAAACTGGCCGCCGCCCTGCGCGCCAACCTGCGCCGCCGCAAGGCGCCCGCCGCGCGCCCCTTTCCACTCCCCGAGCCGAAGGACGATTCGAGCCGGTGACTCAGATGGTGTGAACCGGGCGGAACGCCGCCGCCGCCCGCGCATTTGAAAAGCTCAAGCTTGTCCCGCTTGATCCGTGAATGGGCGCCGCATGCTGCTGAGACCGGGAACCACCTGCTGGCGCGCCGCGACGGCGCCGCGCGCGGCCCTGATCATCGACATGGCCGACTATTTCCTGGCCGCTCGCGAGGCGATGCTGAAGGCCCGGCGTACGATCCACTTCCTCAACTGGGCCTTCGAGCCGCGGACGCGGCTGGAGCCCAAACCTGGCGAACCTGAACCCGGTGAGCAGGACATCGCCGCCTTCCTGCGCCGCCTGTCGGACGAGCGGCCGAACCTGGATATCCGCATCCTGTGCTGGCAGTCCGCCCTTCCCGTGGCCGCCACCCAGGACTTCTTCCCCATCGAGGGTCGCCGGCGGTTCGCCGGCAGCCGCGTGCGCTTCAAGCTGGACGGCCGCCTGCCCAATGGCGCCTGCCACCATCAGAAGATGATCGTCATCGATGACCTCGTGGCGTTCTGCGGCGGCGGCGACATCGGTCCCGAGCGCTGGGACACTTCCGCCCATCTCGACGACGATCCCCGCCGGGAGAAGGGCCACGAGGGCCTGGGCGTCTACGACTCCCGCCATGAGGTCATGGGTGTTGTCGACGGCCAGCCCGCCGCGGACCTGGGCGAGCTCTTCCGCCGACGCTGGAAACGCGCCACCGGCGAGGACCTGTCCCCGATCGGGGCCACTGGGGATGATCCCAATCCCCCAGATCCCAATACACATGACCCCATTCCCCAAGACCCATGGCCCGACCGCGTCTCGCCCCATTTCACGGGGGTGACCGCCGGCATCTCCCGCACCGCCGCCCGGTGGCGCAAGCACGCCGAGGTGCGCGAGAACGAACGCCTGCACCTGGCGGGCATCGCGGCGGCGCAGCGCCTGATCTACATGGAGAACCAGTACTTCACCTCGCCGCTGATGGCCGAGGCCCTGGCCGCGCGGCTGGCCGAGCCGGACGGGCCGGAGGTGGTGCTGGTATCGCACGAGCACTCGCCGTCATGGTTCGACCGGATCACCATGGACCGCACGCGGTCGCTGTTCCTGCGCCGCCTGAAGCGGGCGGACGTCTATGGCCGCCTGCGGACCTATTGCCCGGTCACGGCGCTGGGGCGCACGATCATCGTCCACGCCAAGCTTTCCATCATCGACGATCGGCTGCTGCGCGTCGGTTCGGCTAACCTGAACAACCGCTCCACCGGTTTCGACACTGAATGCGACCTGTCCTTCGAGGCGGCCGGGGCGAGCGCCGCCGCCTCGCGGCAGCGGATCGCCGACCTCACCCAGCGGCTGGTCGCGCACTGGCTGGGCTGTGACGAGGCCAAGGTCGCCGCCGCCGCCGCAAATGGGCTGGGACCCGCCATCGACGCCCTACGCACCGAGGGTCTGGTGCGCCTGCGCCCGCTGGAGCCCAAGCCGATCGGAGCGGCGGCCACCTTCATCGCCGCCTTCCACCTGGGCGACCCCGTCGGCCCTGACGACTCTTTCCGCCCCTGGCGCCGCGCCCGGGAACTGGCCACGGCGAAGGCGGCGGCCTCGGCGGCGCTGTTGCAGCCCGCATCCTGCATCGACGCGGCCCCTCAAACCAGCGGGGCGACCTCGAAGTCCATCACCAGCGGGGCGTGATCGGAGGCGACGGCGGTCAGCCGATCGCGCGGCGCGGCCATGCGCTGCACGTTGACCCCGGCGCTGATCAGGATGTGGTCGATAGCCACCAGGGGCATGCGCGAGGGGAAGGTGGCGAGGCCCCCGATCCCACGGCCCGCCAGGTTCGCGTCTCGCGCCAGCCATCGCGCGTCCCGCATCCGCGCCATCAACCGGCGCAGCGCCCGTGAGCCCACCACCGCGTTCAGGTCCCCCACCAGGATCGTCGGGGCGCGGCAATCGGCGTGACCCAGCCACTCCGGTCCCGCCAGGGCCGCCGCCTGGGCCGCCTGTTCGGCCGGGACCAGGCCCAGGTGGGTGTTCAGCACCTGCACCTCCACGCCGCCCACCTCGATCGCCAGCCACAGGGCGCCGCGCGGCTCAAGGGCCCGAAAGGCGCGGTGGCCAGGATGGCCCGGCAGCGCCCCTGCCTTGATCCGACGCTCGGGCAGGCGCGTGAGCACCGCGTCGCCATAGCGCTCTTCCTCGATCACCAGGGCGGCGTGGAAGTGGAAGGCCATCTCAAGGCGGTGGGCCAATTCGTGAGCCTGATCGACGCCACCGGTGCGCGCCCGGCCGACATCGACCTCCTGCAGCGCCACGATGTCTGGCGCCTGGCGGGCGATGACCTCGGCCACGCGGCCCACGTCCAGCCGCCCGTCGGTCCCGACGCAGCGGTGCACGTTGTAGGTCATGATCCGGGTCATCGGAGCACCTCACCTCTCGTCCCAACGCAGAGACGCCCCGGCGGCCCAGGTCAAGCCGTTCCGCCCCCCCGGCGCACGGGGACACGACATGTTGCCACCGGCATCGCTTGGCCCCATCGACGTCGGCGCCGGTAAAGGTTAGCAAGCACCAATGAAAGCCCCGTCAGTCCGGCTTCTGCTCATCCTGCTCACCTTGAGCATCATCGTTCCGGCGGTGGGACTCACGGCCTACCTGCTGTGGGCCGATTACGAGCGCCAGGAGGACCAGTTCGAGGACCAGCTGCTGTCCACCACCCGGGCGGTGTCCATCGCCCTGGATGGTCGCATCGGCCAGGGCGAGGGGGTGCTCAACGGCCTGGCCGCATCCGGCCCCCGCGACACCGACCTTTCGGCCTTCTACGACCGGGCCAAGGCGGCGACGCGCAACCTGCCCGGTTGGATCTCGCTCACCGACCCCAGCGGCCACGACGTGCTCAATACCCGCGTCCCCTTCGGCCAGCCCCTGGGGGCCCAGGTCTCGCCGGAGGTCGTGTCCAGGCTGTACGGTCAGCCGATGCTGGTTTCGGACGTCTACACCGGCCCGGTGTCGCGGCAGCCGGTATTCTCGATCACCCAGCCGGCCGTCATCGGCGGCAAATCCTACTACCTCAGCTATGTCACCTCACCGCACAGCCTCGACTCGGTCCTGAAGGAACAGCACCTTCCCAAGGGCTGGGTGGTGGCCGTGGTGGACCGCAAGGGCCACATCCTGGCCCGCTGGCCCAGCGTCCGGGATGTGGTCGGCCACGCCGCCACGCCCAGCTTCCTGGACGCGTCGCGACGCGAGGCCGAAGGCACCGTGCACACGCACAGCCTCGAAGGCGTGGCCAACACCGCGGCGTTCAGCCGTTCGGCGATCACCGGCTGGACCAGCGCCATCGGCGTGCCCAGGACCCTGCTTCTGGCGCAGGCGGTTCAATCCATGGCGACCCTGGCCGTGGCCGCGGCCCTGCTGTTGGCCGCGGGGCTCGGCGTCGCCGTGGTGCTGAGCCGCAGGCTCTCGCGCGCCTTCATTCTAGCCGTACGCCGCGCCGACGACATCGGCCGCGGTGAGCATCCCCGCCCCGCCCGTCCGGTGGTGGCCGAGGACGAAACCCTATTCCTGGCCATGGAGCAGGCGGCTCAGCGGCTCGACGAGCGCAATCTCCAGAACGAGCGCGCCCGCGAGCACCAGCGCCTGTTGCTCAACGAACTGAACCACCGGGTGAAGAACACCCTCTCCACCGTCCAATCGATCGCCCTGCAGACCGCCCGTCAGACCGGCGCGCCGCAGGAATTCGTCACCGCCTTCGAAGGCCGCCTGCTGAGCCTGTCCAAGACCCACAGCGCCCTGATGAACGAGGACTGGGAGGGCGCGGACCTGTACCAGGTGCTTGAGAACGAGCTCTTCCATTTCGGCCCGGATCGCTTCGTTCTGGAAGGCCCCCTGGTCATGTTGCCGCCTCGCGCCGCCCTGGCGTTGGGCCTGGTGATCCACGAACTGGCCACCAACGCGTCCAAGTACGGCGCGCTTTCCTCGACGACCGGCCAAATCCACGTCGTCTGGTCGCTGGTCCCCGGCGCAGAGCCGCCGGAGCTGGACCTGATATGGCGTGAGCGCGGCGGTCCCAAGGTTCAGCCGCCCACGCGGGTGGGCTTCGGCTCGCGCCTGATCGAACGCACCCTGGCGGGCGAACTAGCGGGCCGGGCGACCTTCAACTTCGCCGAGGGCGGCCTGGTCCTCACCGCCCACGCCACCCTGCGGTCCGGCGGATTCAAATCGGTGGCCGAACTGTCCTGACCCCTACTGGCCCCGCTGGCCTGACTGCCGATCGGCCCAAAAAGGTGTTGCAGGCGCGGCACAGGACCGTGTCGAATCGCCCCACGTCCCCGCATTGCCACATTGAGAACGCCATTTTGCGTGTATGGCGACCGGCGTAGCGCGTCGTCTTGTGGTTACGACAAGGTTGCGGAGAACGGTGATGACGGGGTTGAGAGCGGCGCAGGCCCTCGCCCTCACGGCAGGATTTGCGGTCGCCGTTCTGGCCGCAGCGCCGGCCGCCGCCCAAGCCTGCCACGGCCTGCCCACCGGCGTGCGCGTGTTGCTCAGCGTCGGCGGCGTGCGTTCCGACAAGGGCCAGGTGACCGCGGTCGTCTTCGGCGAAGACCCCAAGCGCTACCTCAAACCGCACGGCGAGCTGGAGACTATCCACGATCCGGCCCTGCCCCAGACCACCCAGATGTGCTTCTGGCTGCCCAGGGCGGGCAAATACGCTCTGTTCGTCTACCATGACGCCAACGCCAACAACGACATCGATACCGGGCTGTTCGGAATTCCCAGAGAGGGTTACGCCTTCTCCAACAACGTGCGGCCCAAGCTGTCGGCGCCCTCGTTCCAGTCCACCCATTTCGAGGCGGGCCCCGGCGAGACCACGCTCAACGTCAACTTGCGCTATCCCTGATCTCAACGTCCGAGCTTGGCTACGCGGCCACACGCGACAGCCGCGTCTCGGCGCGATATGAGCCCCGCGTGGCACAGAGCATCAACAGCGAATCTCAGACGAACGCCGCCGCGCTAACCGCCGGCGACCGCGTGCTGGTCACCGGCGCGTCCGGCTTCGTGGGTGGCGCGGTGCTGCGCGCCCTGGCCGGTCGCGGCCTGAAGCTGCGCATCCTGGCCAGACCCTCGAGCCCTACCCGCAATTTCGAGGCCGCCGACTGCGAGGTGGCCCTGGGGGACATGACCGACCGCGCCTCCCTCGACCGGGCCATGGCCGGGGTCGACCATCTGTTCCATGTCGCCGCCGACTACCGCCTGTGGGCCCCCGACCCCGCCCAGATTATCCGCGCCAATGTCGCCGGCACGGAAGCCGTCATGCGGGCGGCCCTGGCCGCCGGCGTGCGCCGGATCGTCTACACCTCCTCGGTGGCCACCCTGCGCGCCGGCGACGCCGACACCGTCGTCGATGAGACCGCGCCCCTGAATGACGGCGAGGCCATCGGCGCCTACAAGCAGAGCAAGGTCGCCGCCGAGCGGGTGGTCGAGGCCCTGATCGCCGAGCACGGCCTGCCCGCCGTGATCGTCAATCCGTCCACACCCATCGGCCCCGGCGACGTGCGCCCCACCCCCACCGGCCAGATGGTGGTCGAGGCCGCCACCGGCCGCATCCCCGCCTTCGTCGACACCGGCCTCAACCTCGTGCACGTGGACGACGTCGCGGCGGGCCACCTGCTGGCTCACGCCAAGGGAAAGGTGGGCGAGCGCTACATCCTGGGCGGCCAAGACGCCTCCCTGCGCGATTTTTTGGCCCAGATCGCGCGCCTCACCGGCCGCAAGGCGCCCACCCTCGCCCTGCCCCGCGGCCCGCTCTATCCCCTGGCCTTCGCCGCCGAGGCGGTGGCCCGCCTCACCGGCAAGGAGCCCCTGCTCACCCGCGACGCCCTGAAAATGGCCTCGCACCACATGTTCTTCACCTCGGCCAAGGCGGAGCGCGAGCTGGGCTATCACGCCCGGCCCTATGTCGAGGCGCTGCAGGACGCCCTGACCTGGTTCGGCGGGGCGGGCTACCTGAAGTGACGTCCCCTCCCGCAATCGCCCTGACCCTGATCGCCGCCGCCGCCCTGGCCGCCTGGATCTACCTGCTGGCCTTTCGCGGCCTGTTCTGGCTGGCGCGGGAGACCGACGAGGCGGACACGCCGCCGGAACCCGCCGCCTGGCCCGCTGTCGTCGCCGTGGTCCCCGCCCGCAACGAGGCCGACGTGGTCGCCCGCTCCGTCGGCAGCTTGCTGGCCCAGGACTATCCCGGCGACTTCAAGGTCATCCTGATGGACGACGCCAGCGACGACGGCACCGCCGATGCCGCCCGCGCCGCCGCCGCCCTAGGCAAGACCGATCGCCTGGAGGTGATCACCGGCGCGCCCCTGCCGGCCGGCTGGACCGGCAAACTGTGGGCCGTCAGCCAGGGTGTGGCCAAAGCCCAGGAGACGGCCCCAACCTACGTCCTGCTCACCGACGCCGACATCGCCCACACGCCAGACAATCTGCGCGCCCTCGTGTCCCGCGCCGAAGCCGGCCGCCTGGTGCTGGTCTCCCTGATGGCCAAGCTTTGCGTCGAGACCTGGCCCGAGCGCCTGCTGATCCCCGCCTTCGTATTCTTCTTCGAAATGCTCTACCCCTTCGCCTGGGTGAACACCCCCGGCAGCAAGACCGCCGCGGCCGCAGGCGGCTGCATGCTGGCTCGCCGCGACGCCCTCGCCGCCGCCGGTGGGATCGAGGCCATCCGCACCGCCATCATCGACGACTGCGCCCTAGCCGCCACCCTGGCGAAACAGGGCCCGATCTGGCTGGGCCTCACCGACCGGGCCCGCAGCCTTCGCCCGTATCGGAGCCTGGGCGAGATCGGCCGCATGGTGTCCCGCTCGGCCTACGCCCAGCTGAACTATTCCCCCTGGCTGCTGGCCGGGACGCTCATCGGCATGGCCCTGGTCTACCTGGCCGCGCCCCTGTTGACCCTGTTCGCCGACGGCCTTCCGCGCTGGCTGGGCTTGGCGGCGTGGACGGCGATGGCCATCTCCTTCCAGCCCATGCTGAATTTCTACCGTCGCTCGCCCCTCTGGGGCTTCGCCCTACCGCTGATCGGCGCCCTCTACAGCGCTTTCACGGTCCAGTCCGCGCTGCAGGTCTGGCGCGGCCGTGGCGGCATGTGGAAGGGCCGGGCGCAGGCCATGGCGGGAGGGGCGCCATGAGTGTTATCCAGCGACCGTCGGCTCCAGAGCCCCTCCCCCTCGCGGGGAGGGGTTGGGGTGGGGGCGCCAGCGCGAACGCCCGCCGTCCGATCCTCGGCAGCCTCGCCAACCGTCCGACGTCGGCGCTTCACCCCCATCCCCTGTCCCTTCCTCGCAAGGGGGAAGGGTTTGAGCCTTCCACCGCGAGGGCGCATTGATGGCGCAGCAATCCGCCCAACCGGTGGCCCCCTCAAAGAATGAGTCCGGCGAGAACTTCCCCGTCGGCTCCTTCCTGTTGGCCCCGCGCCACCGGCCGGTGATCCTGGCCTTCTATCGGGTGGCCCGGATGTCGGACGACATCGCCGACCACGCCACCCTGGCCCCGGACGAGAAGCTGGCGCGCTTGGCCGCCATCGAGGCCACGATCAAGGACCAGGGCGACGCTGTTCCCGAGGCCGCGCGCCTGCGCCAGAGTCTGGCCGAGCATCGCCTCACCGACGCCCACATCCTCGACCTGCTGGAGGCCTTCCGGCGCGACGTGACCAAGAACCGCTACGCCGACTGGGCCGAGCTGGTCGACTATTGCCGCTATTCCGCCTGTCCCGTGGGCCGCTTCATGCTCGACGTCCACGGCGAGAGCACGGCCACGTGGCCGGCGTCCGACGCCCTGTGCACCGCGCTGCAGGTGATCAACCACCTCCAGGACTGCGGCAAGGACTACCGCGAGATCGACCGGGTCTACCTGCCCGCCGACGCCCTGGCCGCCGCCGGCGTCACCGTCGAGGTCCTGGCCGCGCCCAAGGCGAGCCCGGCGCTGAGGAGCGTGATCCACGATTTGGCCCAGCGCACCCTGCGCCTGGTCGACGACGGCGCGCCGTTGCCCGGGGCCATCCGCGACACCCGCCTGCGCCTGGAGATCGGCGTCATCCACAGCCTGGCGCAGAGCCTGACCAAACGCCTGCTGACCGCGGATCCGCTGTCGGAAAAGGTCCACCACGACCGTCTTCAGATGACATTGTCCGCCGCTCGCGGACTGATGCGCGCCCTCTTCGCAACACGCCGTCTCGGCGCCGGCGCAAACCTGGGCCATAAGGACCCGTCCACGACAGGCGCACCCCCATGAACGCCCCCACAATTGCTGCTTCAGATGCCCCCATGAACGCTCCCCAGACCGCCACGGCGAAGACGGAACAACAGGCCTCCGGCAGCTCCTTCTACACCGCCATGCGCCTGCTCCCGCCGCTGGAGCGCACCGCCATCTTCGCGGTCTACGCCTTCTGCCGCGAAGTGGACGACATCGCCGATGTCGAGGGCATCCCCATCCCACAACGCCAAGCTGAATTGAACGCATGGCGCGACGACCTGGCCGCCCTCTACGCCGGGAACCCGCCCGAGCGCACCAGCTACCTGGTCGAACCGGTCGCGCGCTTTGGGCTGCGTCTGGACGACTTCCTGGCCGTCGTCGACGGCATGGAGATGGATGTCGTCGAGACCATCCGCGCACCGGGTTACGACAAGCTGGATCTCTACTGCGAACGCGTCGCCACCGCAGTGGGCCGCCTGTCGGTGTGCATCTTCGGCATGGACGAACAGCCCGGCCGCAACCTCGCCCACCACCTGGGCCGCGGCCTGCAGCTGACCAACATCCTGCGCGATCTGGACGAAGACGCCGGTATGGGCCGCCTCTACATGCCCGCCGAGGCCCTGGCCGCCGCCGCCATCGAGACCACCGAACCCATGGCCGTGGTCAACCACCCCAATATCGACAAGGCCTGCCGCTGGGTGGCCGCCAAGGCGCATGAGCACTACCGCGCCGCCGACGCCATCATGCACGCCCGCCCCACGGGCAAGCTGCGCACGCCGCGCCTGATGAGCGCCGTCTACGGCCAGATCCTGGGCAAGATGGAATCCCTCGGCTGGAACCCGCCCCGCACCCGCGCCAAGGTCGGCAAGGTGCAGCTGATCTGGACCCTGCTGCGCCACGGCCTGGTGGAATGACTCTAATAATCCCGCTCATCCCCGCGAAAGCGGGGACCCAGGCTTTTTCCGTTTCTGGGCGAGTTGCGGGTCACCGAACGGTCCAAACAAAACAACAAAACACCTGGGTCCCCGCTTTCGCGGGGATGAGCGGTGTTGAGGGCTGCAATTAGGCCCGATGCAGGATAGTCCAACCACCTACGTCATCGGAGCGGGACTGGCCGGGCTGTCGGCCGCCACCGCCCTGGCCGCGCGGGGCCAGACCGTCGAGCTGATCGAGGCCGCCGCCCAGGCCGGCGGCCGCTGCCGTTCCTACGTCGACCCGACGCTGCAGATCACCATCGACAACGGCAACCACCTGGTCCTGTCGGGCAACCACGCCACCATGGCCTACCTGGCCCGCATCGGCGCCTCCCATCGCCTGGCCGGGCCAGACGAAGCCGTCTTCCAGTTTTGCGATGTCCGTGACGGCACCCGCTGGACCATCCGCCCCAACCCCGGCCCGTTGGCCTGGTGGGTCCTGGCCAAGGATCGCCGTGTGCCGGGCGCATCCGCCGCCGACTACCTGGCCCTGGCCGCCCTGCTGGGGCCCCAAGGCGACAAGCGCATCGACCAGGTCATCCGCTGCGAAGGTCCGCTGTGGGAGCGCCTGCTGGAGCCCTTCCTGCTGGCCGCGCTGAACACGAAACCCCAGGAAGGCTCCGCCGCCCTGGCCGCCGCGGTGATCCGCGAGACCCTGGCGCTGGGCGGACGCCGCTACAAACCCCGCATCGCCTCCCCCACCCTGGCCGCCGCCTTCGTGGAGCCCGCCCTGGCCTGGCTCACGGCCCGGGGCGCCACCGTCAGCCTCGGCCAGCGCCTGCGCAATTTCGACATCCAGGACGGCCGCGTCGCCGCCCTCGCCCTCGCTGACCGCCAGATCGTCCTGGCCCCCACCGATACGGTGATCCTCGCCGTCCCGCCCTGGATCGCCCAGTCGTTGCTGCCCGACCTCACCGTCCCCGACCGCTTCCAGTCCATCGTCAACGCCCACTTCCTCATCGCCCCACCCACCGGCGCGGCGCCGATCCTGGGCGTCATCGGCGGCACGGCCGAGTGGATCTTCGCCTTCGAGGACCGCCTGTCCGTCACCGTCAGCGGCGCCGACGCCATCGTCGACCTCGACCGCGAAACCCTGGCCGCTCGCCTCTGGGCCGACGTCGCCAAGGCCCACGGCCTGGACGCCGCGCCTCTGCCCCCCTGGCAGATCGTCAAGGAAAAGCGCGCCACCTTCGAAGCCACCCCCGCCCAGAACGCCCGCCGCCCAGGCGCCCGCACGGCCTTTTCCAACCTCATCCTGGCCGGCGACTGGACCGACACGGGTCTGCCCGCCACCATCGAAGGCGCCGTGCGCTCAGGTCATAAAGCGGCGGCGATGGTTGGAAGATAGTCGCCCTCAATCCTTCCCCCGGAACGGGGGAAGTGTCGCCAATGCCGAAGGCGGGCGACGATGGGGGAAGAGTCGACGCAAACCAGTGGCTCCGCAATTAGACGCCATCATCGACGCCGCGCTGGGTCCTTAGAGCTTAGTGCACCCGCCCACTTCCCCCATCGTCGCCCGCCTCGCTTCGCTCGACATGGGCGACACTTCCCCCACTCGCTACGCTCGCGGGGGAAGGAAAGAAGCATCGCCGGACGCCCTCTGCAAGCTCGCACCATTCTGCGCTACAACGACGCCGCAACATCCCAAAGAGACCCATGGACGACGCCCCCGCCCACACCTTTGACGCCGCCCCGTCACTCGACCTGATCGACCAGGCCGTCGGACGCGCCACCGACGCCCTGCTGGCCACCCAGCGGGCTGACGGGCACTGGGTCTATGAGCTGGAGGCCGACGCCACCATTCCGGCCGAATACGTCCTGCTGGTCCACTACCTGGGCGAGCCCGCCAACCCCGAGCTGGAGCGCAAGATCGGTGTCTACCTGCGCCGCATCCAGGGTGAGCACGGCGGCTGGCCCCTGTTCCACGGCGGCGCCTTCGACGTCAGCGCCACGGTCAAGGCCTACTTCGCCCTGAAGATGATCGGCGATCCCGTCGACGCCCCGCACATGGTCAAGGCCCGCGAGGCCCTGCACGCCAACGGCGGCGCCGGCGCCTGCAACGTCTTCACGCGTATCCTGCTGGCCCTCTACGGCGTGCTGACCTGGCGCGCCGTGCCGGAGATGCCGGTGGAGATCACCCTGCTGCCCAAGTGGTTCCCTATCCACCTGGACAAGATCTCCTATTGGGCCCGCACGGTGATCGTGCCGCTGCTGGTCCTGCGCCGCCTCAAGCCCCGCGCCCGCAACCCCCGCGGCGTGACCATCGACGAGCTTTTCCTGGCGCCCGCCGCCAGCATCACCGGCCTGGCCCGCGGCGCCCATCAGAAGGAGCCCTGGGCCAGCTTCTTCTTCGCCCTGGACCAGGTCTTGCGCGTGGTCGAGCCCCACTTCCCCAAGGCCCAGCGCCAGCGCGCCATCGACAAGGCCGTCACCTTCGTCACCGAGCGCCTCAACGGCGAGGACGGCCTGGGCGCCATCTTCCCGGCCATGGCCAACAGCGTGATGATGTACGACGCCCTGGGCGTGCCCGAAGACGACCCCCGCCGCGCCATCGCCCGCAAGTCCGTCGAGAACCTGCTGGTGATCAAGGACGACGAGGCCTACTGCCAGCCCTGCTTCTCCCCGGTCTGGGACACGGCCCTGGCCAGCCACGCCCTGCTGGAAGCCGGCTCGCCGGCGGCCGAGGCCGCCGCCCTGCGCGGCCTGCAATGGCTCAAGCCGCTTCAGGTGCTGGACGTGGTCGGCGACTGGGCCGAGCAGCGTCCGGACGTGCGCCCCGGCGGCTGGGCCTTCCAGTACGCCAACCCCCACTATCCGGACCTGGACGACACCGCCGTGGTGGTGATGGCCATGGACCGCGCCCGCCACCGGGCGGAGGTCGACGGCGCTCCCGACCCTAAGACTTGGGACATGCCCATCGACCGCGGGCGTGAGTGGGTGAACGGCCTGCAGTCCAAGAACGGCGGCTGGGCCGCCTTCGACGCCGACAACACCTACCACTACCTCAACAACATCCCCTTCGCCGACCACGGCGCCTTGCTGGACCCCCCCACCGTCGATGTCGCCGCCCGCTGCGTCTCAATGCTGGCCCAACTAGGCGAGACCGGCTCCGCGCGCATGAAGGCGGCGCTAGCCTATCTGGAGCGCGAACAGGAAGCTGACGGCTCCTGGTTCGGCCGCTGGGGGGTCAACTACGTCTACGGAACCTGGTCGGCCCTCTGCGCCCTGAACGCCGCCGGTCTTGGCCCCGGCCACCCGATGATCAGGAAGGCCGCCGACTGGCTAGTGAAGATCCAGAACCCCGACGGCGGCTGGGGCGAGGATTGCGACAGCTACAAGCTGGACTACGAGGGCTACGAGCCCCACGCCTCCTCAAGCTCCCAGACCGCCTGGGCCCTGCTCGGCCTGATGGCGGCCGGCCGCACCGACGATCCAGCCGTGGCCCGCGGCGTTGCCTGGCTGCAGGCCAACCAGGACGACCGCGGCGCGTGGCCGGAGGACCACTATACCGGCGGTGGCTTCCCTCGGGTCTTCTACCTGCGCTACCATGGCTATTCGAAATTCTTCCCCCTCTGGGCCCTGGCCCGCTACCGCAACCTGAAGCGCGGCAATCAGGGTCGGGTCGCCTGGGGCATGTGAGGGCCAATCCTTGAGCATCGGCGGGGGGTTGATCGCGGTCGTCGGCATGACGCGCGAGGCGCAGATCCTCGAAGGGCTTGGCTATGAGGTGGTGGTGGGCGGCGGCGACGGGACGCAGTTGGCCGCCGACCTGGGCCGCGCCCTGGCAGACAACCCCGATGCGGCGGTGATCAGCTTCGGCGTCGCCGGCGGTCTGGCGCAGGGAGTTCCGGTCGGCGACCTGATCGTCGCCCAGGCCGTACTTGGCGAAACCCAGCGCTGGGAATGCGACCAGGCCTGGGTGCAGCGCTTGCTGCGCGCCAACCGCGGCGCCCGCCTGGGGATGCTGGCCGGCTCTGACACGGTGGTGGGCGATGTGGCCGCCAAACACGCCCTCTGGGCCGCCACCGGGGCCCTGGCCGTGGACATGGAGTCCCATCTGGCCGCCCGCGCCGCCCACGCCGCCGGCCGGCCCTTCGCCGCCGTCCGCGCCCTCTCCGACGGCGCCGAC
>DASVMY010000117.1:0-10126 GCA_036384135.1 Caulobacteraceae bacterium
CGGAGCGCTCTGATGGCCAGCTACCGCACCCCCCTCGGCCGCGCCCGCGGCATGGGCGCCGCCAAGCACGGCGTCGGCCACTTCGTCGGCCAGCGCGTCAGCGCCGCGGCCCTGATCCTGCTGGTCCTGTGGGCGGTGTTCTCCGCCCTGGCCCTGGCCCGCGGCGACTATGACGCCGCCGTCGCCTGGCTGCGCCAGCCCCTGAACGCGACCCTGCTGGCCCTCACCGTGGTGGTCGGCTGCTACCATATGCAGCTGGGCATGCGGGTGATCGTCGAGGACTACATCGCCAAGCCGCTGAACAAGACCCTGCTCTTGATCCTCAATGTGTTCGTGGCCTGGGGCGCCGGCGCCCTGGCCCTGGTTTCCCTTCTGAAGGTCGCCGTCGGCGGCGGAGCGAACTGACCATGGCGTCCTATTCCTTCATCGATCACCGCTTCGACGTGGTCGTGGTGGGCGCCGGCGGTTCGGGCCTGCGCGCGGCGCTGGGCTGCGCGGCGGCGGGGCTGAAGACGGCCTGCATCACCAAGGTCTTCCCCACCCGCAGCCACACCGTCGCGGCCCAGGGCGGCATCTCCGCCAGCCTCGGCAACATGGGCGAGGACGACTGGCGCTGGCACATGTACGACACCGTCAAGGGGTCGGACTGGCTGGGCGACCAGGACGCCATCGAATACCTGGTCCGCAACGCTCCGGCGGCGGTCTATGAGCTGGAGCACTGGGGCGTGCCGTTCTCGCGCACCCCGGAGGGCAAGATCTACCAGCGCGCCTTCGGCGGCATGACCAAGAACTTCGGCGAAGCGCCGATCCAGCGCACCTGCGCGGCGGCTGACCGCACCGGCCATGCCATGCTGCACACCATGTACGGCCAGTCGCTCAGCAAGGACGTGGAGTTCTTCATCGAGTACTTCGCCCTTGACCTGATCATGGACGAGGGGACCTGCCGGGGCGTCACCGCCTGGAAGCTGGATGACGGGACCCTCCATCGGTTCCAAGCTCAAACGGTGGTCCTGGCCACCGGCGGCTACGGCCGCGCCTATCTGAACGCCACCAGCGCCCACACCTGCACCGGCGACGGCGGCGGCATGGTGCTGCGCGCGGGCCTGCCGCTGCAGGACATGGAGTTCGTGCAGTTCCACCCCACCGGCATCTACGGCGCCGGCTGCCTGATCACCGAGGGCGCCCGCGGCGAGGGCGGCTACCTGACCAATTCCGAGGGCGAGCGCTTCATGGAGCGCTATGCGCCCACGGTGAAGGACCTGGCCCCCCGCGACATGGTCAGCCGCGCCATGACCATCGAGATTCGCGAAGGCCGCGGCGTCGGGCCCAAGAAGGACCACATCTTCCTGCACCTGGACCACCTGGACCCCAAGGTGCTGCACGAACGCCTTCCCGGCATCTCCGAGACGGCGCGCATCTTCTCCGCCGTCGACGTCACCAAGGCCCCGATCCCGGTGCTGCCGACCGTCCACTACAACATGGGCGGCATCCAGACCAACGTCCACGGCGAGGTGGTCAACAAGGTCGGCGACAACCCCGACCAGGTCGTCCCCGGCCTGATGGCGGTGGGCGAGGCGGCGTGCGTGTCCGTGCACGGCTCCAACCGCCTGGGCTCCAACTCCCTGATCGACCTAGTGGTGTTCGGCCGCGCCGTGGGCCTGCACTGTGCCGAGACCCTGAAGATGGGCGCCAGCCAGCCGGAGCTGAAAGCCGCTTGGACCGAGGGGCATCTGGCCCGCTTCGACCGCCTGCGCCATGCCTCGGGCGGCACGCCCACGGCGGAGCTTCGCCTGGAGATGCAGACCTCGATGCAGGACGACGCCGCCGTCTTCCGCACCGGCGAGTCCCTGGCCTCCGGCGTCGAGCGCCTGGCCAAGGTCCACGCCAAGCGCCCGGATCTGAAGGTCTCCGACCGGGGCATGATCTGGAACACCGACCTGATCGAAACCCTGGAGTTCGAGAACCTGGTCGGCCAGGCCATCGTCACCGTCAACGGCGCCCTGAACCGCCAGGAAAGCCGCGGCGCCCACGCCCGCGAGGATTTCTCGGCCCGCGACGACGTCGAGTGGATGAAGCACACCCTGACCTGGTTCGATGACGCCACCGGCCAGGTGACCATCGACTACCGCCCGGTCCACTCCACCCCGATGACCAACGAAGCCCCCTCGATCCCGCCCAAGCCGCGGGTTTACTAAAGCGAAGTCAGGTTTGATTGAAGTGGCCGTGCGCCGGCCTTGCGCCCCCTCACGTCTCGCTGCGCGAGCCGCGCCCTCGACGGCTCCGCCGTCTCTACCCCCGCATCGCCTTCGGCTCGCAAGGGAGGAGGAGGACCAGCGCCATCTGCTCCTCACCCGTGAAGCGTAGCGGAACGGGGGAGGGGGACCGCCGAGCCGACAGGCTCGGGGGTGGAGGGGGCGCAAGGCCCCCGCGCCAATCCAAGCCGACATTGCTCTAGGCTAAATCCTTCCCCCCACTCCCCCGGCTTTCGCCGGAGTCGCGAGGGAAGAACGGATAGCGTCAGCAGTCTCCACTTAACCGCAAGTTCCGGGCGGCGACGCGGGGGATGAGGGCCTATATTCGCCTCATGCCCGACCTCGCCTTCGCCCTGTTCGACACCGCCATCGGCGACTGCGCCCTGATCTGGGGCGAGCTTGGAGTGGTGGGCGCCATGTTACCGGACCCCGATGTGCGCGCCGGCATTCTGCGCCGCTACCCACAAGCCCGGGAGACGCCGCCCACCCCCGCCATTGCCGACGCAATTTCCGCCATCCAGGCCCTGATGCACGGCGAGGCGGCCGACCTTACCCACGTCGAGCTCGACTACCGCGACGCGCCGGACCTTTACCGCCGGGTGTGGAACATCGCCCGCGCCATCCCACCCGGCGAGACCCTGACCTATGGCGACATCGCCCGGCGCCTGGGTGACGTGGCTCTCTCGCAGCAGGTGGGCCAGGCGCTGGGCCGCAATCCGATCCCGATCATCGTCCCCTGTCACCGCATCCTGGCGGCCAGTGGCAAGACCGGCGGATTTTCGGCGCCGGGCGGAGTAGACACCAAGCTCAAGATGCTGACCATCGAACGCGCGCGCACCAGCGCCGCGCCCAGCCTGTTCGAGGCCCTGCCCCTGGCCGCCCGGCCCGCCTCCAACCGGCGCCGGGACGAACGGTAGCGCGAGAGCACGATGACTTTTGTCGGAACCGGCAAAAGTCTGAATCGCGCTTTCAAACTCGAGAATCGAGCCTGTTTCTCCCGTTTTGATGAGTCCATCAAAACGGGACAGGCTCGAGGGAAAAGTCACCGGCGTTGAAATATCGCGCCGATCTTTCTAAGAGGGGCGCCGCTACCGGGTGTTAGGGCTTCATTGGATGAGAGCGTTCGTCGCCACCGTCGCGCTTTGCGCCCTGGCGCTCTCCGCCTGCAACCATCGCGCCCCCGCCCGCGCCCGTAGCGCCACCGCCGCGGCCGCCCAGCAGGACGCCTGCGCCCGCCTAGCCGGCGCCTGGACAGCGGACAACGTCGGCAACCGCATCCAGGTCGACGTGCATCGTCGCAACAACATGATCGTCTGGCACCAGTTCGTCTTCCTGGGCAACACCGACGCCACCGAGGAAACAACCTTCTTCGGCTCCTGCGCCAACGGCGACATGAAGACCGGCACCTATTGGGGCGACGCCGTCTACGACAAGCACACCGACACCGTGGTCATGCACGGCCGGGCGTTCAGCAGGGCGTCTTAGGGGAGGGGCGTTGCTAACGCCGCGTCGTCGGCATGCGGCCTTGGGCGATGGCGATGGCGTCCTGCAGGCGGCCCACCGAAATCTGCGCCGCCCGCACCGACATCACATGATGTAGGCCCCCTGGTCCGACGATCAGCACCTCGTCCCCCTGGACCGCCACACTCAAGGGTTCAGCGGCGTGGTCGTTGGCGGCGTGGGCGCAAGCTCGGGCCGATCGCATGGTGTCTGGTCCCTTTGGAACGCTCACATAGATCAACGCGCCGCCTTTGCATTTGATCCCTTTGTATTGCAAAGTACCCGTGTTATCACAAACTGATCACGCCGACGTGAGTCCTTGGGCGTCCCGCGGAGGACCCCATCCAGGAGGAGGGTTCCCATGTCCGAGTCCAACCCCCAGGCCCCGTTTGGCGTCCCGCGCCCAGCGGCGGCAGGCCCGAGGCGTTCCGCGGACTGGGGCGGCAAGGCCCTGCTGGTTTGCGCCCTGGCCGCGGTGATGGCCATACCGGCCCTGTTCGTCTTTGCCCTGATCGCCGAGCGCGCCAGCCGCGCCGACGGGGTGGTGCAGGAGATATCCGCCCGGCAGGGCGGCGCCCAGCAGGTGCTCGGGCCGCTGCTCGTCGCCCCCTACGCCAACCCCAAGGACCCCGCCCACACCGCCGGCTGGTACGTGGTCTCTCCCGACCAGGGCGACGCCAAGGTCAATCTCAAGGTCCAGACCCTGCACCGGGGCATCTTCGACGTGCCGGTCTATGGCGCCACGGCCGACATCACGGCCGCTTTCGCAGCGCCGCCCTCGGCGGCGGACCTGCCGGCGGGCAGCGTCATCGACTGGACCCAGGCCCGTTTCGTCCTGGGCTTTTCGGACCTGCGCGGCGCCAAGGCGGACGTGAACGGCGTCTTCACCAGCGCCGCCGGCCCCGCCAACCTGGCCTTCACCCCTTCGTCCAACGTCGACCTGGGGGGTGTCGCCACCCCCACCGGCGTGCGCAATCTGGCCGGAACCGAGACCTCCTTCGGCCTGGTCTCCGCTCCGGCTGTCGCCCTGGTCAGCGCCGCCGGCGGCGGGACCTTCAAGGTCTCCCTGCACTTCACCGGAGCCAAGCGCCTCAGCGTCATGCCCTTCGCCAAGACCACCCGTGTCTTGGTCGCCGGCGACTGGGCCAACCCGTCCTTCGACGGCGGCTTCCCACCCGAGACGCGCCAGATCAAGGACGGCGCCTTCACCGCCGCCTGGTCGGTGCCCTTCATCGCCCGGGGCCTGTCGGACAACGCCCCCGCCGGCGCCCTGTCCCTGGCCGCCCTGGGGGCCAAGGATCTTGGCGTCACCCTGGCCCCCGGCAACGACCCGTACCAGAACGTCATCCGGGCCCTGAAATATGCGGTGATGTTCGTGGGCCTGGTGTTCCTGACCTTCTTCGTCTTCGAGGCCTTGTCCGGGCGCCGCGTCCACCCGGCCCAGTACCTCCTCATCGGCCTGGCCCAGATGGTCTTCTACCTGCTGCTGCTCAGCCTGTCGGAGTACATCGGCTTCGATCCGGCGTTCGCCGTGGCCGCCGTGGCCACGGTGGGCCTGATCGGCCTCTACGCCGGCTGGGCCTTCAACAGCGCCGCCTACCGCTGGCGGGCCCTGGTCACCTTCAGCATCGTCTATGGCCTGATCTACCTGCTCATGCGCCTGGAGGACTTCGCCCTCCTGGCCGGCTCCATCGCCAGTTTCCTGGGCCTGTCGACGGCCATGTACCTGACCCGCAACATCGACTGGTACGGGGGCCGGGCGGAGGCGACGGCTCCAGCGCCACCTGCCGCCGGGGCAGGCTAGCCAGGGCGCGCGGATCGCTGGGCGGGGCCATGGACAGACCCCGCCCTGCGGTCTAGGGACTAGGCGCGAATACGAGGCAGGGGAACGATCTCGGCATGGTCCAGCTTGCGCTTCCAAAGAATTCCAAAGTCGGCAAGGGCCGCCACCATCCCGCGCCGGCCGGCGCCAAGCGGGTCAAGACCTTCCGTATCTACCGCTACGATCCGGAGGGGACCGAGAATCCCCGCTGGGACACCTACGACGTTGACGTCGACGCTTGCGGCCCGATGCTCCTGGACGTGCTGATCCACATCAAGAACACCATGGACCCCACCCTGGCTTTCCGGCGGTCGTGCCGCGAGGGGGTGTGCGGCTCCTGCGCCATGAACATCGGCGGGCGCAACACCCTGGCCTGCACCCACGGCTGGGCGGAGGTCCCCGGCAAGGAAATCCAGATCTCCCCCCTGCCCAGCCAGGCGGTGGTCAAGGACCTGATCCCGGACCTGACCCAGTTCTACGCCCAGTACGCCTCCATCGAACCGTGGCTGCACACCGAGACGCCCCAGCCCCAGGACGAATGGCTCCAATCGGAGGAAGACCGCGCCAAGCTGGACGGCCTCTACGAGTGCATCCTCTGCGCCTGCTGCTCGACGTCCTGCCCCAGCTATTGGTGGAACGGCGACAAGTACCTGGGCCCGGCCACCCTGCTGCACGCCTACCGCTGGCTGATCGACAGCCGCGACGAAGCCACCGGCGACCGCCTCGACCAGCTGGAAGACCCCTTCAAGCTCTATCGCTGCCACACGATCATGAACTGCGCCCAGGTCTGCCCCAAGGGTCTCAACCCGGCCAAGGCGATCGCGGAGATCAAGACCATGCTCGTTGAGCGGACGATTTAGGACGGGAATTCTGGGCGGTGACGCGTCCTGAGTGATCGCCGATCCGTCAGCCTGAAAATCGCAAGTTGACGCAGGCGTCATTTATCTGCATCGGAACAGAATGAGCCAACAGGCCGCACCAGGGGTGGTTATCGTCGGAGCAGGGCACGCCGGGGGAACGGCGGCCGCGCTGCTGCGGCAGTACGGCTATGAGGGCGCCATCACCCTGATCGGCGACGAACCCATCGCACCGTACCAGCGCCCGCCGCTGTCCAAGGCCTGGCTCAAGGGCGAGGCCGACGCCGACAGCCTGGCCCTCAAGCCGCTGAGCTTCTACGCCGAAGCCAGGATCGACCTGGTCATGGGCAATGCGGCCACGGCCATCGACCTGACGGCCAAGACCGTCAGCCTGGCCAGCGGCGACGCCATCCCCTACGCCCACCTGATCATCGCCACCGGCGCGCGGGCCCGACCCCTGCCGCTGCCGGGCGCGGACCTCAAGGGCGTGCTCTCCCTGCGCTCGGCCGCTGATGCCGAGGAGCTGAAAGCCGCCCTGAGGCCCGGCAAGCGCCTGGCCGTCATCGGCGGCGGCTACATCGGCCTGGAGGCCGCCGCCTCGGCGCGCGCGCTGGGCGCCGACGCCGTGGTGCTGGAGCGCGAGGAGCGGATCCTGGCGCGGGTGGCCAAGGAGCCCCTGTGCTCCTTCTTCGCCGACTACCACACCGCCCGCGGCGTGGTGTTCGAGACCAAGGTCGATGTCGAGGGCTTCGAGGGCGCCGACGGCCACGTCACCGCCGTGAAGCTGTCGGGCGACCGCACCATCCCCTGCGACATCGCCCTGGTGGCCGTGGGCCTGATCCGCAACGACGACATCGCCAAGGCCGCGGGCCTGGCCACCAACAACGGCGTCGTGGTCGACGAGAACGCCCGCGCCAGCGACCCGGCGGTGTTCGCCATCGGCGACGTCGCCCACCGGCCCATGCCCCACTATGACGGCCGCATGTTCTGGCTGGAGAGCGTCGCCAACGCCCTGGAACAGGCGCGCCATGCCGCCAGCGTCATCACCGGCCGGCCGCCGCCAGCGCACGAAGTCACCTGGAATTGGTCGGATCAGTACGACCTGAAGCTCCAGATCGCCGGCATGCCCTTCGACGTCGACGCCACCCTGGTGCGCGGCGATCCGGCGCAGGCCAAATTCGCCGTCTTCCATCTAAAGGGCGACGTCATCCAGGCGGTGGAAGCCGTCAACGCTCCGGCCGAATTCATGGCCGGGCGCCAACTCATTGGTCAGAAGAAGCGGGTTTCCCTCGAGAAGCTTGCCGATCCGACCGTTTCCATGAAAGAGGTCGCCGCCTGAAAGCCGGCGGTGCGCGGGGAGTCCATGGCTAAGATCACCTACGTCGAACACAATGGAACCGAACACGTCATCGACGTGAAGAACGGTCTCTCCGTGATGGAAGGCGCCATCAAGAACAACATCCCCGGCATCGACGCCGACTGCGGCGGCGCCTGCGCCTGCGCCACCTGCCACGTCTATGTGGACGAGGCCTGGAAGGACAAGACGGGCGCCCCCTCGGCCATGGAGGAGTCGATGCTCGACTTCGCCGAAAACGTCGAACCCAATTCGCGCCTGTCCTGCCAGATCAAGGTCACCGACGAACTCGACGGCCTGAAGGTCACCATGCCGGAAAGCCAGCACTAGGACTTCCTCCCGTTCCTTCTCAATTCGAGGGGGAAAACCAGAAACTTCGCCGACTGGATAGTGATCCTCCCCTCGCGCAGGCGAGGGCGAGGTGGCGTGCGCGAGCCCGCGAAGCAGGCGAGGCGCGCCGGAGGGGAGACGCCCACCGGCCGGGGTGAGATAGGGTCAACGCTGACTTATGGGTTTGCCTGCGCACTTCTCCCCCTCGGCGGGTTTCAGTCGCCTTCGCTCCCTCACCCTCGCCACTCCCCCTCGCCCGCGAGGGGGAGATCATCAGAACAGCTCCGGCCGTCCCGTGGATTGCACCGCCTCGGGCAGGTGGCAGGTGAAGGCGGCGCCGGCGCCGGGTTCGCTTTCCAGGGCCACCCAACCGCCGTGCAGCTCCACCAGGGACTTGACCAGCGCCAGGCCCAGGCCCGGCCCACCGCGCTCCTGGCCCACGAAGCGGTCGAAGATGTGGGCCTGGACGTGGAAGGGGATGCCGCGCCCCGTGTCCGAGACCTGAAGCCTGACCTCGCCCACCGCCTGGCGGGCCGACAGGGTGACCGCCCCACCGGGCGGGGTGTGGCGGATGCCGTTCTCCACTAGATGGTCCAGCACCTGGCCCAGGCGCCGGGCATCGCCGCGGATCAGGCCGGCGTCCGCCTTGGGATCGACGCTCAGGGTCACGCGGCCCAGCTCCGCCTGCGCCGCCCAGCGGGTGGTGACCTCGGCCATCAGGGTGGTGACGTCCACGTCCTCCACGTCCAGGGCCAGTTCGCCGGCGTCGATCTCGGCCATGTCCAGCACGTCGTTGATCGAGCGGGCCAGCTGGGTCGCCGCCGCCCGCACCGCCGCCACGTGGCCGCGGGCCCGGTCGCTGAGGCCCTCTGACCCGCGCTCCAGCAGCTCGGAATAGCCGATGATGGTGGTCAGCGGCGTGCGCAGCTCATAGGAGACGCTGCCCACGAACTCACGCTTCAGCCGCTCGGTCTCCGCCAGCGCCGCCTCGCGGTCGCGCAAGGCCCCTTCCAGACGACGCGTGTCGGTGACGTCGGCGAAGCTGATCAGGGTGGCGCCGTCGGGCAGGGGCCGGGACTGGTAGGCCACGATACGGCGGTCGGCGGTGACCACCTCGTCCTCCACCGGGGCGCGGGCCTTGGGGTCGGGGTCGGTGATGCGGGCGCGCAGGTCGCGCCAGAACTGCATGTCGTGCAGGCGCGGCACGCAGAGCTCGGCGACGGTGTCGAAGTCCGGGGCATTGGCCAGCTGCTCGGAGCCGACGTTCCAGAACCGCTGGAAGGCCTCGTTGTGCAGCTTCAGCCGTCCGTCGGAACCGAATACCGCCACCGCGTCGGTGAGCTTGTTGAGGGTCGCCTGCTGCACCTGGATCAGGTGGTTGAACTGGGTCTTCAGGCGCAGTTCCGGGGTGATGTCGGAGAAGATCATCAGGAGCCCGCCCAGGGGATGGGGCTGGCTCATCACGCGCAGGGTGCGCTCGCCGGGCAGGGGCCAGATCTGCTGCTCGCTGGCGGCCAGTTGCTGGTAGCGCGCCAGCTCGGCGGCCTTGAACTTGGCATAGTCCACCGTCTCGGGCAGGCGGCGGCGCAGGCGCAGGCGGTCCAAGAGCTCGGCGTGGGTGGGGTGCTCGGACAGGAAGGCCGGCTCCAGCCCCCACAGTTCGGCGAAGGCGGTGTTGCTGAACGACAGGCGCTTGTCGCGGTTGAACACCACCACCGCGTCGGCGATCAGGTTCAGGGTCTGGTCGTGCGAGGCGTCGTGGCGGCGCAGCACGTCGCCGGCCTCCTCGGCCTCGGTGACGTCCTCGGTCCAGACGCCGACACCGCCGGCCTCCAGCGGCTGGACAGTGACGCGGAAGGCGCGGCGGCCGCTGGGGTGGTTGATCCAGCGCACCGCCTCGCGGCGCTCGCCGCTGCTCACCGCCAGCCGCGCCTGCTCGGTGATGCCGGCGTCGAAGGTGGCGCCCCGGGCGATGGCCGCTTCCAGGGTCTCGGCGCCGACGGCCTTGAGC
>DASVMY010000118.1:0-7580 GCA_036384135.1 Caulobacteraceae bacterium
ATCGCGATGGGCGTCACGCTTCCCTTGAACGCCGGACTCATGACCTATCTCTACCGACGTTCCGCCTCCGATTGAGACCCTGAGCCCCCGTGTCCCGTTTCTCCCCCGTTACCGCCGCTACCGAGGGCTACCGGGTGATGCGCCGCGAGCCAAAGGCCGTGCTGGTCTGGACCGTGCTGTGGGTGGCGGCGCTGTCGCTGGTCAGCTTCATCAAGCTGGCGACCGGCGGCGTCACCTCCGCCGTGGCGACGCAGCGCAATTCCTGGGAGATTATCAAGAGTTTCGGCCCGTTGGCGGTGCTGCTGGTGCCGACCCTGCTGGCGCTTTGGGTGGTGACCACGGCGGCCGGGTTCCGCGCCGTGCTGCGGCCCGACGAAAAGAGCTGGTTCTTCATCCGCCTGGGCATGGACGAGTTGAGGCTGGCGATCATGACCACGGTCGCCTTCGTCCTGGTCCTGGTCCTGGGCGGCGTGCCGGCCTCGGTGCTGCTGTTCCTGCTCAATCCGCTGCTGGCGGCGATGCCGGCCATGGCGCGCTACATCGCCATCGTCGGGGCCATACTGTCGGTCTGCCTGGAGATATGGATCGCCGTGCGGCTGTCGCTGATCGCGGTGGAGACCTTCGCCGAGCGGCGCTTCCACCTCACCGCCTATTGGCCCTTGGCCAGGGGCCGGTTCTGGCGCCTGTTCGGCGCCTACCTGATCGTGGCCGCGGAGGTCGGCGCCCTGCTGGTGGCCAGCCTGGTGCTGGTGTTCGTCTTCACATTCGTGACCACCCTGGTGGGGCTGCCGCAGGGCCAGGACCTGCTGCGCCGCGGCGCTTTGCTGGGCCTGGCGGGGGCGGCGGCGGTGTTCGCCGCCCTGCTGTTCGTCATCCCCTCGACCCTGATCTGCGCCTGCCAGGCCTACGCCTTCCGCGCCCTGGCCGACGACAGCCCCACCGTCTACGGCCGCTCCTGGAAGCTCGATCCCAAGGTCCACCCGGAGGGGTGAGGGGGCCGCGAGGCCGACGCACGACCGATTCAATCAGACCCTACTTCCCGCTAAGCCCCCGAACTCGGCCGCGCCGTCACCCGTTCGTGCCAGGCTTTCAGGTGCGGCTTGTCGTCGTCCAGCGGCAGGCCGATCCAGCGGGCGAAGTCCACCGTCGACAGGGCGCAGATGTCGGCCATGGTGTAGGCCTCCCCGGCGATAAACGGGCGGCCGTCGGACATCTCCCGGTCCAACCACTTCTGGGCGTTGGAATAGGCGGCCTTGTTGCTCTCGCCGAAATCCTTGTACTGGGTCAGCAGAGCGGCGGTGCGCGGGTGGGCGTGGCGCCAGTAGTTGCCCACCGGCATCATCAGCTGGAACTCGATCCGGCGCACCCACATGTCGACATTGGCCTTTTCGACGGCCGTCTTGCCGAACATCGACGGCTCGGGATGCAGCTCCTCGAAATAGCGGCAGATGGCCACCGTCTCGGAGATGAAGGTCCCGTCGTCCAGCTCCAGCGTCGGGATTTGGCCCAGGGAATTGCGGGCCCGGTGCTCCGGCGACTTATGCTGGCGCTGCATCAGGTCAACCAGGGTCTCGGGCTGGTCAATGCCCTTCTCGGCCAGGAAAACCCGGACGCGACGCGGATTCGGCGCCGGCATCGGCGCCCCATAAAGCTTCATGAAATCTCCTCCCAACAATCCGCTCATTGGGAAGAACGTCGCCCGGCCGGTCAAGATACGTTCGTTTAAAACGTCAGTTCGGGCGTCTCCGCCAAGTGGCCCCGCTCAATCGGTTTCGCCCTGCCAATAGGTCATCAGCCCGGCGCGGTCATAGCGCTCGCCCAGCACCCGGACGGCCACCTTGTTGGATTTGGTGTAGACCACCACCTCGTTGCCCTTGTGCTCGCCGATCACTAGGTAGCGGCAGACGGCGCCGGTGTTGTTGACCATGGCGTGCCCGGCCTTCTGCCCGGCCGGGAAGACCACATAGTCCCCCGCCGTCATCTCATAGGTCCGCTCGCCCAGGTGCAAGGTCGCGCCGCCCTCCAGCACCCAGATCTGCTCCTCCTCGGCCATGTGATAGTGGCTGGGCCAGGCCTGTTTGCCGGGCGGCAGCTCGCAGACCTCGACGCCGATGTTCTGAGCCCCGCCAAACCGGGCCAGCTGCCGGCAGCGCAGGGCGAAGCCCGGTATGTCCTGGTGCTCGTCCTGCCAGGGCGCGTCTTCCATGTTGAACGGCGCGCAGAGGCCATCCTCGGTGCGAGGCGGAACGGGATCATCCATGGGCGGCGTCCTTTAGGTTCGGGTCAGGCGCTGACGAGCTTGAGAGGTGGCTTGCCCTTGGCGTGGGCCGGATGGCGCGCCATCAGCTCTTTCAGGTATCGCCCCGTCCAACTGGCCTCGTTGTCCATGATCTGGTCTGGGTTGCCCACCGCCACGATCTCGCCGCCGCCGTCGCCGCCCTCCGGCCCGAAGTCGAGAATCCAGTCGGCGGTCTTCACCACGTCGAGGTTGTGCTCGATCACCACCACCGTGTTGCCCTGGTCCACCAGCTCGTGCAGCACTTCGAGCAGCTTGCGGGTGTCCTCGAAATGCAGGCCGGTGGTGGGTTCGTCGAGGATGTACAGCGTCCGCCCGGTGGCCCGCCGCGACAGCTCCTTGGACAGCTTCACCCGCTGCGCCTCGCCGCCCGAAAGGGTGGTCGCCTGCTGGCCGACCTTGATGTAGCCCAGCCCCACCCGCTTGAGCGTCTCCATCTTCTCCCGGATCGGCGGCACCGCCTTGAACATGTCGGCGGCCTCTTCCACCGTCGAGTCAAGAATGTCGGCTATGCTCTTGCCTTTGAACAGGATTTCCAAGGTCTCACGATTGTAGCGCTTGCCCTTGCAGACATCGCAGGTGACGTAGACGTCGGGTAGGAAGTGCATTTCGATCTTGATCAACCCGTCCCCCTGGCAGGCCTCGCAGCGCCCGCCCTTGACGTTGAAGCTGAACCGCCCTGGCCCATAGCCGCGCGCCTTGGCCTCCGGCAGGCCGGCGAACCAGTCGCGGATGGAGGTGAAGGCGCCGGTATAGGTGGCCGGGTTCGACCGCGGCGTGCGGCCGATCGGGCTCTGGTCGATGTCGATGACCTTGTCGAAATTCTCCAGCCCCTCGATCCGCTCGTGCGGGGCCGGGGCGTCGGAGGCGTTGTTCAGCCGACGGGCCGCCGCCTTGTACAGGGTCTCCACCGTGAAGGTGGACTTGCCGCCCCCCGAAACCCCGGTGATGCAGGTGAAGGTCCCCACCGGAATCTCGCCGGTGACGGCCTTGAGATTGTTGCCCGTGGCGCCGACGATGCGCAGCATCTTCTTTTTCGAGAACGGCCGCCGCTGTTCCGGAATCTCGATCCGCTTCATGCCGGTCAAGTACTGGCCGGTCAGGCTGCGTGGGTTGCGCATCACCTCCTGCGGCGTGCCCTCGGCGACGATCTCGCCGCCATGGATGCCCGCCGCCGGACCCATGTCGATGACATAGTCGGCGGTGAGGATGGCCTCCTCGTCGTGCTCCACCACCAGCACCGAATTGCCCAGGTCCCGCAGGCCCTTGAGGCTAGTCAGCAGGCGGGTGTTGTCGCGCTGGTGCAGGCCGATGGACGGTTCGTCCAGCACATAGAGCACCCCGGTCAGGCCCGAGCCGATCTGGCTGGCCAGGCGAATACGCTGGCTCTCGCCGCCGGAAAGCGTGCCTGAGCCCCGCGACAGGTTCAGATAGTCCAGCCCCACATCCACCAGGAACCGCAGGCGATCGTTGATCTCCTTCAGGATCCGCCGGGCGATCTCCATCTGCTTGTCGCTAAGCTGGCTCTCCAGACCGGAGAACCAGTCCCGCGCCGGCCGGATAGCCAGGATCGAGACCTCGGCGATGTGCTTGCCGGCGATCTTCACCGCCAGAGCCTCCGGCTTCAGCCGCGCCCCGCCGCAGACCTCGCAGGGGGTCTCGGACTGATAGCGGGCCAGCTCTTCGCGCACCCAGCTGGAATCGGTCTCGCGCCAGCGGCGCTCAAGGTTCGGCAGCACCCCTTCGAAGGTCTTGTTGACCTCGTATTTGCGGGCGTTGTCGTCGTAGACGAACTTGATCTTGTCCTTGCCCGAGCCGTGCAGCACCACGTCCCGCGCCTGGTCCGGCAGCTTCCACCACGGCTCGTCCATGGAGAAGCCGTAGTGCCGCGCCAGGGCCTGCAGGGTCTGGGTGTAGAGCGGTGAGGGGCCCTTGGCCCAGGGCCCCACGGCGCCCTTGTGCAGGCTCTTGTCCTTGTCCGGGATCACCCGGTCGGCGTCGAAGGCCAGCTTCATCCCTAGCCCGTCGCAGGCCGGACAGGCGCCGGCCGGGTTGTTGAACGAGAACAGCCGCGGCTCGATCTCGGTGATCGTGAACCCCGACACCGGACAGGCGAACTTTTCGGAGAAGATCAGCCGCCGAGGTTCCGTTTCCCCATCCGCCACATCCGCCCACTCCGCCACGGCGATGCCATCGGCCAGCCGCAGCGCCGTCTCCAGGCTGTCGGCATAGCGGGTCTCCAGCCCGCCCTTGGTCACCAGGCGGTCCACCACCACGTCGATGTCGTGGTTGAAGGTCTTCTCCAGGGCCGGGGCGTCCTCGATGGGATAGAACTGGCCGTCCACCTTCAGCCGCTGGAACCCCGCCTTCTGCCAGGCGGCGATCTCCTTGCGGTACTCGCCCTTCCGGCGGCGCACCACCGGCGCCAGCAGGTAGATCCGCTCGCCGTCGGGCAGGGCGGTCAGCTTGTCGACCATCTGGCTGACGGTCTGGCTCTCGATGGGCAGGCCGGTGGCCGGCGAATAGGGCACGCCCACCCGCGCCCACAGCAGGCGCATGTAGTCGTGGATCTCGGTCACCGTGCCCACCGTGGAGCGCGGGTTGCGGCTGGTGGTTTTCTGCTCGATGGAGATGGCCGGCGACAGGCCCTCGATCAGGTCCACGTCCGGCTTGCTCATCAGCTGCAGGAACTGCCGCGCATAGGCCGACAGGCTCTCCACATAGCGCCGCTGGCCCTCGGCATAGATGGTGTCGAACGCCAGGCTGCTCTTGCCCGACCCCGACATGCCGGTCAGCACCACCAGTTCACCGCGCGGTATGTCGACGCTGATGTCCTTGAGATTGTGCTCGCGGGCGCCGCGCACGCGGATGAAATTGGCTTGGTCGGACATCATGCTCGCTCGAAACCGGCCCGGGATCCGGCCAGCCCCCTAATCTAGTACGGAGAGTCGGTCGTGCAGCAAGAACGAATACAGAACTTTCGTTTGTTGCGCTAGGGGCACCCTAACGCGAAATGGGTCGGTTCCTGTCAGCAGAATGGCGGGTGGGGCCGGGTTTCTGGAGGGGCGTCCAAGAGCGGCCTGTTTTCCGGTCATTCCCCACCAAGACCTGCTCCTCCCCACCGTCACCCCGGCCGAGCGCAGCGAAGCGCCGGGGCCGGCCCATCCGCGCCAAGACGATCTCCAGCGAGGAGCTGGCTTGGCCGGCCCCGGATCGGCGCCGCTGGCGCGGCTTGTCCGAGGTGACGGATGTTCGCCGGCCCAACCGGATCTCATCGCTCGCCACTCCCCCCGATCAAACATCTCCCTTGCCGCCCACCCGCCAATGCTGTCGTCTCCTCTCGAGCGGGGGAAACGCGATGACAGCCCAGGCCGTGGCAGTGCAACCGATGTCCGATCGGCGGACCACGGCCATCGTGGCCCTCATGGCCCTGGCGGTATTCATCAACTACGTCGACCGCGGCAACCTCGCCACCGCCGCCCCGCTGATCAAGGACGAGCTTCACCTCAACAACACCCAGGTCGGCCTGCTGCTGTCGGCCTTCTTCTGGGCCTACACCCCTGGTCAGGTGTTCGCCGGCTGGCTGGCGGAGCGGATCAACGCCTACCGGGCCCTGGCCCTGGGGCTGACGGTCTGGGCCCTGGCCACCGCGGCCACCGGCCTGGGCGCATCGTTCGCCGTCCTTTTCGGCCTGCGCATGATCCTGGGCCTCGGCGAGAGCGTGGCCTTTCCCTGCAGCTCCAAGCTGCTGGCCGAATACCTGCCCACCCACCGCCTCGGTCACGCCAACGGCATGATCGGCGCCGGCCTGGCCCTGGGTCCGGCCGTGGGCACCCTGGCCGGGGGCCTGCTCATCGCCCGGTACGGTTGGCGGCCGAGCTTCATTGTCTTCGGTCTGATCTCCCTCTTCTGGCTCGTCCCCTGGCTGACCGTGACCCGCGCGGCGTCGGGCGAGGCTTCGGGCCGCGCCGCCCAGGCGCCGGCCCCGCCCTTCCTGGCCATCCTGCGCCAGCGCTCACTCTGGGGCGCGGCGCTGGGCCATTTCGCGGCCAACTACACCCTCTATTTCGTGGTCAGCTGGCTGCCCACCTATCTGGTCAAGGCGCAGGGCTTCACCGTGCGCCAGATGGCCGAGCTGGGCGGCGCCGTCTACCTGGTCTACGCCGCCAGCTGCCTGGGCGTCGGTTGGATCTGCGACCGCTGGATGGCCGCGGGCGGCGGCGACAACCAGGTGCGCAAGACCATGATGGTCGCCGGCCACACCGGGGCGGCGGCGTGCCTGGCGGCCTGCGCCGTGGCGGGGGTCCGGGGGTTCCCCGCGGCCATCCTGGTCAGCCTGCTGCTGGCCGGCTTCTTCTTCGGCTTCACCACCCCCAACATCTTCGCCATCGGCCAGACGCTGGCGGGCCCGCGCGCGGCGGGCAAGTGGATCGGCGTCCAGAACTGCCTTGGCAACATCGCCGGCATTGTCGCCCCGATCATCACCGGCGTGGTGGTCGACCGCACCGGCGCCTTCGTCTGGGCCTTCGTCATCGCCGCCGGCGTCGGCTTGCTGGGCGTGGTTGGCTGGGGCGTGATCATCCCGCGCGTGGCGCCGGTGGATTGGGAGGAAGCGTGAGGGGCTGTTTCCGCGCATTTTCCGCTTGACCTGATTTGCGGATTGCTATTTGTTCTCGTTATGTTCCGTGACGCGCCACCGCCCCCAGACGCTGCCGAACCGGCCCCGGAGCCGGTAGATCCGGCCCAGGCGCAGCGCGACCACGAACTGGCCATGCTGGCGGCCCTGGCCGACGCGGCCATGGCCCTGGCGATGAGCTTCCAGAAGAAGGCCCTGGCGGCGGTGGAGACCGCCGCCACCCGCGAGGAAGACGCCGCGGCGGCGGGCTACGGCCGCGCCTTCGACCGCGCCGCCCGCACCGTGCGCCAATGCCTGGCTCTGAAGGCCCGCTTCGCGGCTGAGCACGAACTGACGCGCCGCAAGGCCGCCGAGGCCCGGGCGGCCGCGGAGGCGGCCCAGGCGGCCGACGAAGAGCTCGTCTCCAACGAGATCACCGCCCGCCGGGCCACCGCCATCCTCACCGTCAAGGCCGCCATCGACGCGCAGAAGCGTCCCCGCGCGGAAAAGGAAAACCTCTACGATGCGATCGAGGAGGTCCTCGAACCCTTCGGCGAGGAGATGTTCCTTAGGCTGCCCATCGGCCAGATCGCCCAGGCCCTGTGCAAGGCCCTGGGCGTCAGCCTCGACCTTGCCGCCCTGCAGGACGAAGCCTGGGCCCGCGAAGAG
>DASVMY010000119.1:0-2615 GCA_036384135.1 Caulobacteraceae bacterium
AACCTGGAAAACGCTCTTGGCCAGATCGATCCCAAATCTGATAGCTTGCATGGCGGACGGTCTCCTCTGCTGGGTCCACTCACGGCCAGCATGGCACATCGATGCCCTTCGGGGGCCGTCCACCCCATCATCCCGGAAAGCGCGCCCGCGCATATCCGGGACCGCCGGAAGCGTTGATGGAGCGAGACAGCGGCCGACGCCGGCGCTTGCCGCGGTCCCGGATAAGCCGCTGGCGCGGCTTTCCGGGATGACAATTGGGGGAAGGATCGACCGTGAGCCGCGCCAGCCCCCTACGCCGCCGTCTCCGGCTTCAGTGTGTCCCGCAAGTGCCGCTTGAGGAACTTGCCGCTGGCGTTGCGGGGGATGCTTTCGTCCAGGAACCAGACATAGCGGGGGATCTTGTGCTTGGCGATGCGGCTGGCGCAGTGCTCGCGCACCGCCTCGGCGTCGACGGCGTGGCCCGGGCGCAGGACCACGGCGACGCCGACCTCCTCGCCCAGGCGCGCGTCGGGCACGCCGAACACGCAGCATTCGGCCACGCCGGGATGATGGTGGATGGTGGCCTCGACCTCGGCGCAATAGACGTTCTCGCCGCCGCGCAGGACCATGTCCTTCTTGCGGTCGACGATGAAGATGAAGCCGTCCTCGTCGATGCGGGCAACGTCGCCGGTGTGCAGCCAGCCGTCGGTGATCGACTCGGCGGTGGCCTCGGGGCGGTTGATGTAGCCCTTGATCACCGGCGCGCCCTTGACCCACAGCTCGCCGACCTCGCCGGCCGGCACGGTATTGCCGTCGTCGTCGACGCACTTGACCTCGAAGCTGGGCATGGCCGGGCCGCAGCTGGCGGGCTTGTCCACGAAGAAGTCCGCCGAGACCGAGGTGATGATGCCGCAGGTCTCGGTCATGCCGTAGCCGGTGTTCGGCCGGGCGGTCTTCACCTCGGCGTCGATCTTGTGCACCAGGTCCGGCTGCAGCTGCGCCCCGCCGCCGCCCAGGGAGACCAGGCTGGAGAGGTCATGCTTGGCGAAGTCGGGATGGGTGATCAGCTCGCGCGACATCACCGGCACCCCGCTCATGGCGGTGATCCTCTCCGCCTCGATCAGCTTCAGCGCCTCGCCCGCGTCCCAGCGGTACATCAGCACCAGCTTGCCGCCGCCGGCGGTGACGGCGTAGGCGCCGCAGTTGTTGGCGGTGACGTGGAACAGGGGCGTGGTCAGCAGGGCGGCCGGAATCGGCACGGGGGCAGCCGGATCAGGGGCGACGCCGGTGGCGCGCTGGGTGGCCAAGGTCTGCACCTGGCCGGAGAACATCATGTTGAACAGGTTCGACACACACCCCCGGTGGGTCAGCTGCGCGCCCTTGGGAAAGCCGGTGGTGCCGGAGGTGTAGAAGATGCAGGCGTCGGCGTCGGGGTCCACCGCCACGGCCGGCAGCTCGCCACCATGGGCGAGGAGGTCGGCGAACGGAATGACACCCGGCGGCGTGTCGTTCAAGCGTACCCCAACCAGCTTGGCGCCGCCGGCCATAGCCGGTCGCTCCAGCACCCTAGCCAGCCGCTCGGCGTCGGCGAACACCACCTTGGGCGCCGAGTCCTTCAGGGCGTATTCCAGCTCGTCGGTGACCCACCAGGCGTTCATGCCCACCACGGCCACGCCGACGCTGACGCAGGCCCAGTAGATCAGCATCCATTCGGGATAGTTGCGCATGGCGATGGCCACGCGGTCGCCGGGTTTCACGCCTTGGTCGAACAGCCAGGCGGCGATGGCGCCCACCTGGACGTGGGCCTGGCCATAGGTCAGCCGCTCGTCCTGGTAGACCAGGTAGTCGCGGTCGGCGAACTGGGCGGTGGACAGCCACAACTCCCGCACGCTGGGCGGGGCGTTCTTGAAGCTGCGGAGGCTCTGGCCGCGCACGTCGATCTTGGCGATCTCGAAGGGGGACCCCGGCGCGATCAGCTCCGACCAGGCTTGCTTCAGCTCCTTGTAGTGCACGGGGGTGGCCCTCTTTGCGTTGGTTTCCTCTGACCTTCGGCGCTAGGGCTCCGCGCGCCGGTTGTCAAACAGCTGTTTGGCCCAAGAGCACCGTAAATCACCGTATTTTACGGTGGGCCCGCCCCGGATCGGCCCTGCTCCGGATCGACGCGGTGGCGGGCCTGTGGGAGCGCTCAGTATCGGTCCATTCGCCGATCAGGCAAGACCCGGTCGGATCGGCTTTCAGCTTCAGCCGCCTCTAAACCCTTCCCTCGCGACCGAAGGGAGTGGGGGAAGTGTCGCCTAAGCCGGAGGCGGGCGACGATGGGGGTGCGTAGGGGGCCAGTGCGAGCGTCCCCGCATCGAGCGCGGCGTCGATGAAGACGCGTGAACGGCCTGAGCTTGGAATGCGGCTACGAGCCCCCATCGACCCTCGCCGCTGGCTTCGGGCCACTTCCCCCACCGCTCCGCTCTGGGGAAGAGAGAAAACGCCGCCAGTCCAAGAGGATTCCTCTGCGGAAGTGGTGGCGGAAGGGGTCGAACGGTGATTCCCTGCTGTAGGCGGACATGGAGCGTTGTTGATGGCCGGTTCGAAGGGATTTGCGGATGCGTTTGCCGATCCCAGGCTGGGGTCGAACGAGACGC
>DASVMY010000120.1:0-9425 GCA_036384135.1 Caulobacteraceae bacterium
GCGACGGCGTGCTCCTCGGGGGTCTTGGCGGTTTGCAGCACCGCCAGGGCGCCGGCCTGGAAGGCGCGGGCCAGGGCCATGGCCCCATCCGTCATCTCCTCCAGCAGACGCAGTTCCTCGGCCCGCCGGGGATCGGCGGGGGAGGCGGGCGGCGGGTCCGTTTCTGGAGGCGAGGAGGGTTGGAACATTTAGAGAACATATACGGCGGATTCGCATGCCGGCCAAACGGAAAATGCGCCCTCAAGCCCCGCCGCCGATGATGCGAGCTCAGCCGCGCGGCGGCGGAGGAGACGCCGTTCCTTGCCAAGCTCCACCGCTTGCTGCACGTTCCAGTCGAAGGCGCGGGGGTCTCGAATGGTCACGCAGGTTCTTGGGACGCGCCCACGCGAGGTCGGCCGCCGGTTCTATCTGGCGCAGTCGATCGTGATGGCGCTGATTATCGTCGCCGGCTTCTCCCAGACGGTTCCGAATGATCTCGTACCGCCCGGGCTTCCCATCTTGCTTCAGGCGCATGGACTGGTGTTCGCCGCCTGGCTTGTAATCATCATCTTGCAACCAGCCCTGATCACCGGCGGCAACGTGCGCCTCCACCGCAAGGTGGGCCTGCTGGGCGCCGCCATCGCCGCCGCGATGGTCGTGATGGGCCTCGCGGCCACCTGGTTCGCTATCCGCTATCACCGCGTGCCGACGTTCTTCCCCCCGACCATCTTCCTGGTGATGAACAGCCTCGGCATTCTGGTTTTTGGCAGCCTGGTCGCCAGCGCGATCGCGCTTCGTCGCCGATCAGACTGGCACAAGCGGCTGATGATCTGTGCGACGGCGGCGATCCTGGGTCCTGGGCTGGGGCGCTTCCTACCGATGGATTCCTTCGGCGCCGCGGCGCCTTTGGTCCTGTTCGCCATCAACGACGCCGTGTTGCTGGCTGGTCCAGTTGCTGATCTCGTCGTGCTTCGTCGCGTCCACCCCGCCTATTTCTGGGGCGCGGGGGCGGTGCTGTTGATGCAGCCCGCGATTCCGCTGATCGCCTTTTCACCGCTGGGCCACGCGATGTTGCAGGTCGTCAAAGGCTAGCCGGACTTCCGGGCTTCAGACCTGCTTCCTGATCGCCTCGCGCAGAGCCTCATTGATCCGCGACTGCCAGCCCCGCCCCGTCTGGCGGAACGCGGCGACGATCTCCTGGTCCAGGCGCAGGGTTACCGACAGTTTCGGCGACGCCGACCGGGGACGCCCGGGCCGGATCACAGTGTCGCCTTCGCGGATCTCCGCATGGGCGAAGAAGGCTTCGTCAAGCGGCGGCGCGTCGTCGGGATCAACCCATCCGCTCGCGCCAGAGACGGGCTTCGTCTTCATGGCAGTGCCTCATCGATATGATCCGCCGCCCTGTGGAGGTCGGTGTCCAGACCATCACAACAATCCTTTCGTCCAAGACGCCCGCCGTGATGAAGCGGGCTTCCGGATAGGCCATGCGCGAGTCCTGTGCGGTCGCGGTTCGGCCAGCGAACACCCGCCCGGCGTCGGCGAAATCAAGGCCCCGTTCGTTCAGCACCTTGTCGCGCTTGACCGGGTCGAAGGTGATGTCCACCGGGGTTTATGTAGCTACAATAATTGATTTGGGCAAGGGTTTTTGTAGGTGCGAAAATTGGATCGGGAGTCTTGGGGCGCCGGCGAGAGTGGGGTTTTGGGGGCGGCAGAAGACAAGCCGGGCGGAGCCGGTGAGATGGGTATGGCGTCCCCAAAACCGAGCCCTGGCGGTCACTTCTCGCTCCGACCTTTTCGGCGCCGTTGTGACCGCGCGTCTGGCCGGGTTTCCCGCTTCTTATTCAGGCGCGCCAATTCTGAGGCGATTTCAGGTCGAGTTTTTATCTCTTGATATAGCTGATCGGCCTGGGAATCTGACCTCCCCGCGACAAACCGAAGTGCGGATATGTTTTCACATGCCTGCTGAAGACTGCCCACAGCCTCGATTAGATCCTTTTGGCGATAAATCCAGACCCTGGAGTAGTCAAAGTCATCAGATGAAAGGCCCTGCAATATCCCCGGAGCGCCGAACACGTGGAAGCGTCTGTCATGCTTCTTGACGCTATAATCTATCATGGCCTCGGGGTCGATAAACGCGAGCGCATCTTCCAACTCGTGTACCGTTCCCCAGACCCAATGCGCGAAGCGGTTTCGGTCTTTTAGAGCGATATCGCAGAGCCTCATAACCGCTTCGAATATGTCGAGCTGTTCGCCGCTAAGGGTAACGTCTACGACAGCGCGTAACGATGCGCTTTGGGCGACCGAGCTGGTGAGGGATGTGAACATTGCGGCGGCAGGGCGTGCATTTGCGCCAAGTAGGGCTGCCAACATCTGGCCCTTCTGCGTTTCTATTTCGGCGGAGATCGCGATTGCGCTGGCGACCAGTAGCGCGTGAATGGGGCGCTTCGCGGCGGCCCCAGAGCCGACGAAAAGGCTACCGTTGCTTCGAACCGACGTGAGTAGCTGGGGCGGCACGGCCAAATCCTTCAAAGACGACGGCAAGCTACCAGGCAGAGAATAAGGGGACAGGAGCTCGTACCCTGAACCGACGCCATCGCCCGGCGCGCTATCACACACCGCCACCGCAACCCCCTAGGCCCCCCGAAAACGCAGCGCGTCCACCAACAGCGCGAACGCCGGTGAGTGCTGGCGGCGGCTCGGGTAGTAGAGGTGGTAGCCGGCGAAGGGCGGGCACCAGTCCTCCAGCACGCGGATCAGCCGGCCCTCGGCAACGGCCGCGGCGACGTGGTCCTCGGGCGCGCAGGCCAGGCCGAAGCCGTCCTCGGCGGCTCGCACCGTCAATGGCGCGCGATTGAACGTCAGGGCGCCCTCCACCCGCACGTTCAGCGCCCGGCCCTCCTTCTCGAACTCCCAGGCGTAGAGTCCGCTGGCCGTTGCCAGGCGCAGGTTGATGCAGTCGTGGCGCGCCAGGTCCTGCGGCGTCCGCGGGCGCGGGCGGCGCGCGAAGTAGGCCGGGGAGCCGACCACGGCCATGCGCAGCTCCGGCCCGATCGGCACGGCGATCATGTCCTTCTCCAGGCGCTCGCCCAGCCGCACGCCGGCGTCGAACCGGCCGGCGACGATGTCGGTCAGCGCCTGGTCGATGACCAGCTCGACCTCGATGTCCGGGTATCTGGGCAGGAACCGCGCCAGCGCCGGCCAAAGGATCGTGTCGGCGGCGGTTTCGCTGACCGTGATGCGGATCTTGCCGGCCGGGCTGTCGCGAAGCGCGCCCAGGGCGTCCAGCCGCGCGTCGATCTCCTCCAGGGCCGGCCGCAGGGCGTCCATCAGCCGCTGGCCGGCGTCGGTGGGCGCGACGCTGCGCGTGGTGCGCGTCAGCAACCGCACGCCCAGCCGCTCCTCCAGACGCCGCACCGTGTGGCTCAGCGCCGACTGCGACGTCCCCAGCCGCGCCGCCGCGCGGGTGAAACTGCGCGCCTCCGCCACGGCAAGCAGCGCGTTCAGGTCAGACAGTTCGGCGCGGCGCATTCATGAACAATCGTCATAGGCTCATACGTCTTCTAGCGACTTATCGCATGGCGGCAAGGGGCCTAGATGGACGTCGAAGCGGCCAGACCGCCGCGCGACCAATAGCTCGCGCCATTTAGGAGACATCACGATGCAACAGCGCCAACTCGGCAAGCACGGCCCGACGGTATCGGCCATTGGCCTGGGCTGCATGGGCCTCAGCTCCGGCTACGGGCAGGTCACCGAGACCGGCGAGGCGGTGGCGCTGATCAGGGCCGCCTTCGACCGTGGGGTCACCTTCTTCGACACCGCCGAGGTCTATGGACCGTTCACCAACGAGAAGGTGGTGGGCGAGGCGCTCGGCCCCATGCGTGACCAGGTGGTGATCGCCACCAAGTTCGGGTTCGCGATCCGCGATGGCCGGCAAGGCCTCGACAGCCGCCCTACGCACATCCGCGAGGTCGTCGAGGCGTCGCTGAAACGGCTGAAGACCGACCGCATCGACCTTCTCTACCAGCACCGGGTCGATCCGAACGTGCCGATCGAGGACGTCGCCGGCGCCGTGGCCGGCCTCATCGCCGAGGGCAAGGTGAAGCATTTCGGCCTCTCGGAGGCGGGCGCCCGCACCATCCGCCGCGCCCACGCGGTCCAGCCGGTGGCGGCGCTACAGAGCGAATATTCCCTTTGGTGGCGCGAGCCGGAAGCCGAGATCCTGCCCACGCTCGAAGACCTGGGCATTGGCTTCGTGCCCTTCGCCCCGCTGGGAAAAGGCTTCCTGACCGGGGCCATCAGCCCCGACACCACATTCGCCGAGGGCGATTTCCGCAACGTCACGCCGCGGTTCTCGGCCGAGGGGCGGCGGGCGAACCAGGCCCTGGTCGACCTCGTCGGCGCGGTCGCGGCGGACAAGAAGGTCACGCCGGCCCAGATCGCCCTGGCCTGGCTGCTGGCCCAGAAGCCCTGGATCGTCCCCATCCCCGGCACCACCAAGCTGCACCGTCTCGAAGAGAACGCCGGAGCCGCCGCCGTCGCGCTGACGGCGGATGACCTGCGCAAGATCGACGGCGCGCTGGAGCAGATCCCCGTGCTGCCGGGCGAACGCTACCCGCCGCAGATGCAGGCGCTGGTCGACCGCTGATCGCGCGCCGCGGCCAGGCATTGAACCAGGGTGGCTGACAGCCTCTCGTAACGTCAGTCGACAGGAGAAGACACTATGCAAAAGCGCAAACTCGGTTCGGCCGGCCTCGAAGTCTCGGCGCTCGGCTATGGATGCATGGGCCTGAGCGCGGCCTATGGCGCGGCGGCGGCGCGCGACGACGCCCTCGCGATCATCCGGGCCGCCTTCGACGGCGGCGTGACCCTGTTCGACACGGCGGAAGCCTACGGCCCCTTCGCCAACGAGATCTTGCTCGGCGAAGCCGTGGAGCCGTTCCGCGACCAGGTGGTGATCGCCACCAAGTTCGGGTTCGACATCGACCTGGAGACAGGCGCGCGGACTGGCGGTCTGAATAGCCGGCCCGACCACATCCGGGCCGTCGTCGAGGCGCAGCTCAAGCGGCTGCGGACTGACCGCATCGATCTGCTCTACCAGCATCGGGTGGACCCCGCCGTGCCGATGGAGGATGTCGCGGGCGCGGTGAAGGACCTGATCCAGGAGGGAAAGGTGAAGCACCTGGGCCTGTCGGAGCCCAGCCTCGACTCTTTGCGGCGCGCCCACGCCGTCCAGCCGGTCACCGCGCTGCAGAACGAGTACTCGTTGTGGACACGCGACGTGGAGCACAATGGCGTGCTGGCGCTCTGTGAGGAGCTGGGTATCGGCTTCGTGCCCTTCAGCCCGCTGGGGGCGGGCTTCCTGACCGGCAAGATCGACGAGAAGACTGAACTCGCGCCAACGGATTTCCGCTCGATCTCCCCGCGCTTCGCGGCGGACGCCCGCGCCGCGAACATGGCCCTGGTCGATCTGCTGAAGCGGATCGCGGAGCGCAAGCAGGCCACGCCGGCGCAGATCGCGCTGGCTTGGCTGCTGGCGCAGAAGCCCTGGATTGTTCCCATCCCGGGCACGAGCAAGGGTCATCGGCTCAAGGAGAACCTGGGCGCGGCCCGAGTCGAGCTGACGCCGGATGACCTTGCGGCCATCGAAGACGAAGCCTCGAAGATCACCATCCACGGCGCACGTCTTCCAAGCGCCGTTCTCGCCCAGACCGGCCGCTAGATTGCGGTCGCCTTCGCGATGGAGCAGCCAGACGATGTCGACGTGAACGAGATACTGTTCAGGCCCACGCGACAGGAGCTGTAGCCGATGACCAAAGATCCAACCCCCGGCCCGGGCCACCAGGCCTTCGGAGACATCGCCCCGGGCCTCGCCGACCTGACCGACAGGGTTCTGTTCGGGGAGGTCTGGGAGCGCCCCGGCCTGTCGCCGCGCGACCGCAGCCTGATCACCGTGGCCTGCCTGGTCGCCCTCTATCGGACCAACGAGTTGCCGGGCCATCTAAAGCGGGCGCTGGCGAACGGTCTGAGCCGCGACGAACTGATCGAGGCGATCACCCACCTGGCCTTCTATTCCGGTTGGCCGACAGCCGCCTCGGCGGCGGCCGTCGCGAGGCGGGTGTTTGGTGAAATCGACGCCTGATCTGGCGTCTGAGCCTATGGGGACACGATAACCTGTCACTCCAATGGCCAAGGAGAGGCGGGTTCGATTGTTGAGTTTGCCCTATTCCGCGGGTCGGAACGTCGAATAGATCTTCTTCACGTGAACCTGGCTTTCCCAGGAACAGCCGCCACCCTGTTCGAGCAACACGACGTCGCCGGCCGCAAAGCGCCCCTCGCGGCCTGAGGCGTCCACAAAAGTGACCGAACCCTCAAGCAGGCTCATCAACTCATAGTGGCGGAATGTCAGCAGCCGCCGGTGGTAGGGTGTCGAGTCCCAGACACCACACACGAACTCACCGCTCCCCGACCGGTAGTCCGTGTGATTGCGGCACTGAGGAGTGGGTCCTACCAGGAACTCGGCAAGCGGTGGGTTGGACGGAGCGAGCGGCGCTTCCAGTTCGATCCTGACGGGGGCCTGCGCGGTCGGCCCACCACCGCCCAGGCACCGCATGACGATCAGTTCGCCGTCCTGGTCACACCGCCACGCCAGGGATCGCCCGCGCGGGACGACGCCGGCCTGACCCGCTCCAAGGTGAAGCTCGCCGCCGGACTGTTCGAAACGCACATCGCCGCTGAGGACGAGGACGAATTCGTCGCCTGGCAGGACCGTCTGGCCTGCGTCCCCCGCAACAAGGCGCACCGCATCGACGGTGATCGGTCCCCCCGGCAGCGGTAGCCGCCGGCGTTCGGACATATAGGTCCCGCCGGAAGTCTCGCCTTCGCTGACCCTCGGCCAATCCTGACGGTCCGTCAGCACATCGACGAATCCGCGGATGTGGACGGGAGGACCCGGGGCGGGTGCCAGGATGTCGCTCACAGCCCCACGCGCCCCGGAAGGCCGCCGATGTCGGCGATCTCGAATTTGATCAACGTTTCGTAGCCGTCGAACGTGACGTACTTGGGCCTCAAGTCGCTCACCCCAACCTCCGCGTTGTTATGACTCGCATAGCTTAGGCGCCCCGCCAGGCGGATGAACCGCGTCCTCGCGCCAGCCGCGTCCTTGATCTGCTGTGTTTAGCGCGCGTTCCGGCAGGGTCTGCCGGAGAACGTCGAGGCGCCTCCTGGGGGCGCGGCAGGTGAGCACGCGCCTGGGTCGTGACCTGCCTGGCGGCGCGACGATCGCGGCGAAGACAGGCAGTCTCACAGGTCGGGTCCGCCGCCTGAGCGCGAGAAGAGGGGCCGGGGGTAATTTCCAGACGTCGCTGCTCCCCGCTGGCCTCGCCGCGGTGTTTCCGCTACACGCCCCGCCATGAGCCGCGCGCGCCACCATCATCATGGCCTGCATCCCACCCGCCACGGCGGGCCGGGCTGGACGCGCTTGGCTTAAGGCTAGCCCGCTCCACCCCGCGCCCCGCCATCGGATGGGGCGTGCGGACACGCTCCATCCGTCGATCTGATTTCAAAAGGAATCGACGATGGACCCTTCCCTTCCTTGCTCACAAACCGCCGAACGGGTAAGCGCGCGCTCATGACCAGCGACGCTCCCTTCCGACCCGAGGCGCGTACGCCGCGCGGTTTCCAGGACCGCCGGGCCGCCGCCCTGACCGCCGAGCGCCGCATCCTGGAGGCGGTGTCGCGGGTCTATGAATCCTATGGCTTCGAGGCCCTGGAGACCGGGGCGTTCGAATATGCCGACGCGCTCGGCAAGTTCCTGCCCGACAGCGACCGGCCCAACGAGGGCGTCTTCGCCCTGATGGACGACGACGAGCAGTGGATGGCCCTGCGCTATGACCTCACCGCCCCCCTGGCCCGGTTCGTGGCGCAGCACTGGGAGGGCCTGGCCAAGCCGTTCCGCCGCTATGCCTTCGGCACGGTGTGGCGCAACGAGAAGCCGGGGCCGGGCCGCTACCGCGAGTTCGTGCAGTGCGACGCCGACACGGTGGGCTCGGCCCGGCCGGAGGCGGACGCCGAGATCATCGCCATGGCGGTGGAGGGCTACGCCGCCGCCGGCCTGCCCGCGGACGCCTATGTGCTGAAGATCAACAACCGCAAGCTCCTCAACGGCCTCTTGGGCGCCGCGGGGGTGGAGGCCGACGGCCAGAAGCTGGCGGTGCTGCGGGCGGTGGACAAGCTGGACCGGCTGGGAACCGCGGGGGTCACGGCCCTGCTGGGGGTCGGGCGCAAGGATGATTCCGGCGCCTTCACCAAGGGCGCGGGCCTGGGTTCGGCGGCGATCGACTCGGTGCTGGCCTTCGTGGAGGCGGGACGCGGCAGCCGTTCGGCCACCCTGGACCGGCTGGCCAATGTCATCGGCGGCTCGGCGGAGGGGGACGAGGGCCTGGCCGAACTGGCGCGGATCGGCGAGGCCCTGGCGGGGCTGGGGGTGGGCGAGGAGCGGGCCCTGTTCGATCCGTCGGTGGTGCGCGGGCTGGAATACTATACCGGCGCGGTGTTCGAGGCCGAGTTGAAGGCGGAGATCGTCGACGAGAAGGGTGAGACCGTTCGCTTCGGCTCCATCGGCGGCGGCGGGCGCTACGATGACCTGGTGGCAAGGTTTACCGGTGAACGAACGCCGGCGACGGGGTTCTCCTTCGGCGTTTCGCGGCTGGCCGCGGCCCTGGCGGCGAGCGGACAGACGGTCGCCGCCAAGGCCCGCGGACCAGTGGTGGTGATTGTCTTCGACCAGGCGCACATGGGCGCCTATTTCGCGGCGGCGGCGGACCTGCGGGCGGCGGGCATCCCGGCGGAGGTCTATCTGGGCTCCTCCGGCATGAGGCCGCAGATGAAGTACGCGGACCGGCGCTTCGCCCCCGCGGCGGTGATCATGGGCGGCGACGAGATCGCGGCCGGGACCGTGACCATCAAGGACCTGGACCTGGGCCGCGCCCTGTCGTCCGGCGTTTTGGACAACGAGGCCTGGCGCAAGGAGCGCCCCGGTCAGGTGACCGTGGGGCGCGGCGAACTGGTCAGCGTCGTGCGCGGCATCGTCGAGGCGGCCGGCCGATGAGACTGGAAATTCCCGCCCCGCCCCAGGTCCTGGAGGCCATCCGCGCACCGTTCCTGGACGCGGGGGCTCACGAGCTGGACGCGCCGATCCTGCAGCCGCTGGGCCTGTTGCTGGACCTGGCCGGCGAGGGGCTGCGCGAGCGGCTGTTCGTGGTGCAGGGGGACGGCGGCGAGGAGGAGGCCCTGCGCCCCGACTTCACCATCCCGGCGGTGCGCGCCTTCATCGACAGCGGCAAGACCATCGGCCGCTACGCCTACGAGGGTCACGCCTTCCGCGTGGCGCCGCGGGGCTCCGACCGGGCCGAGGAGTTCCTGCAGATCGGGCTGGAGGTGTTCGAGGC
>DASVMY010000121.1:0-8779 GCA_036384135.1 Caulobacteraceae bacterium
CCCGAGGTCGTCGCGATCGGGGCGCCCGGGCCGCCCGGCGGCGGGGCGATCGGTCCGACGCTCATGACGGCGCGTTCCGGAGATCTGGCATGAGGGGAGGCTAGAGCACGATGAGTTTTGTCGGAACCGACAAAACTCTGAATCGTGCTCGCAAACTCAAGAATCGAGCCTGTTCTTCCTGTTTGGATGATCCATCAAAACAGGACAGGCTCTAGTGCAATTCGGCCCCGATGGCACGAGGCCCCCTACTCCGCCGCCACCGTCGCCATCTTGGCCGTGAACCACGGGGTCAGCCGCTTGAGCGCCTCCTCGATCTCCGGCGTCGAGACGGCGAAGGACAGGCGGATGAAGTGGCGGCCGTGGACGGGGTCGAAGTCGACGCCCGGCGCGGTGGCGACGCCGGTTTCGGTCAGCAGCTGTTTGCAGAAGGCCAGGCTGTCGTCCGTCAGGTGGCCGATGTTGGCGTAGATGTAGAAGGCGCCGTCCGGCGGGGCGATGTCGGCCAGACCCAGGCGCGGCAGGGCCTCCAGCAGCAGTTCGCGGTTGCGGCGGTAGACCTCGACGTGGCCCTCCAGCTCTTCGCGCGCATCCATGGCCGCCAGTGCGGCGTGCTGACTGAGCGAGGGGGCGGTGAGGAAGAGGTTGCCGACATAGGCGCGGGCGCGGTGGAGGTGGTCCTTAGGCGCCAGCAGCCAGCCCAGCCGCCAGGCCACCATGCTGAAGTATTTCGAGAAGCTGTTCACCACCAGGGCGTCCTGATCGAACTCCAGCAGGGAGTGGGCCGGCTCTACGTAGCTGAGGCCATGGTAGATCTCGTCGGAGACGATACGGATGCCGCGGCGTTGGCAGACCGCTGCAATGGCCGCCAGCTCATCGCGCGGGATGATGGCGCCGGTGGGGTTGGCGGGGCTGGCGATGATGACCCCGGCCGGAGCGGGGTCCATGGCTTCCAGATGGGCGGCGGAGAGCTGGTAGCGGCTCTGCGGCCCGCATTCGATCTCCACCGGAACCATGTGCTGGGCCTTCAGCGTATTGCGGTAGGCGACGTAGCCCGGGCGCGCCACGGCGATGCGGTCGCCCGGATCGAAGCTGGAGCTCAAGGCCAGCACCAGGGCCGGCGAGGCGCCGCAGGTGAGGATGATCCGGTCCGGCTCGACGGCCACACCATAGGTCTCGGCGTAGTGCCGGGCGATGCGGGCCTTCAGCGCCGGGCTTTCCCAGTAACCCATGCCGTCGGTGTCCAGCACCCTGTGAGCGGCGGCGATGGCGGCGGCGGGGGCGCCGGTCGAGGGCTGGCCGAACTCCATGTGGATGATGGAGCGGCCTTCGGACTTGAGCTGATGGGCCAGGCGGCTGACCGAAATGGCCTGAAAGGGATCGATCTGGGCGGGCATGGCCGGCTAGGTACCGCCAAATCGGAGGCAAATCCATCCGCGCGGGCGGCCCATCTCGCGCCGGGTTTGCCAAAATCGCCTGATAGGCGAATGTACGGCGGAGCGACGGAGGCGGCATGGCGGTTTGGCGGCGGATCATGGGAGCGGCCATTGGCCTCGTGCTCATGACCGGGGCCGGGACCCTGGGGACGCCGGACGCGCTGCACTACGGCGCCTGGGGGTTCGACGCGGCGGGGGAGGACACCGCCACCCGGCCCGGCGACAGCTTCTTCCAATACGCCAACGGCGCCTGGCTCTCGAAGGTGGCGATTCCGGCGGACAAGGCGGGGATCAGCCTGCGCCTGGCCATGACCGACAAGGTGGAGGCCAATGTCCACGGCCTGCTTGAGGACGCCGCGGCGCATGCGGTGGCCCAACCCACCACGGTAGAGGGCAAGGCCGGCGCCTTCTACCGGGCCTTCATGGACGAGGGGCGGATCGAGGCCCTGGGAGCCAGGCCGATCGGGCCGGAACTGGCGGCGATCAAGGCCGCCGAGGGGCGCGAGGCCCTGGGCGCCCTGATGGGCCGCGCCAACACCGACTTCTATGGCGGCCTGTTCCAGGTGGCCGTGGATGTCGATCCCAAGGCGCCGGCCCGCTATGCGGTGTTCGTCGACCAGGCGGGGCTGGGGCTGCCGGACCGGGACTACTACCTGGAGCCCTCGTTCGCGGCGCAGAAGGCAAGGTACCAGGTCTATGTGGAGACCCTGCTGCGGCTGGCGGACTGGCCGCAGCCGTCGGAACGGGCGGCGCAGATCGTGGCGCTGGAGACCAAGATCGCCGAGGCCAGCTGGAGCAAGGTTGAGCAGCGCGATCCGGAGAAGACCTACAACCCCATGACCCCGACCCGGTTGGCCGCCCTGGCCCCGGGCTTCCCCTGGAAGGCCTGGCTGCACGAGGCTGGGGCTGACGATGGTGTCGGCGGCCAGGTAATCGTCGGCGAGAAGACGGCCTTCCCCAGGCTGGCGGCGATCTGGCTCGAAACCCCGGTGGAGACGCTGAGGGCCTGGATGGTGTTCCAGGTGGCCGACAATGCCGCTGCCTATCTGTCGTCACCCTTCGCGGCCGCCAGCTTCGAGATGCGCGACAAGACCCTGTCGGGCCAGGCCGAACCGCGGGCGCGGTGGAAGCGCGCCGTGCGGGCGGTGAGCGGCGGCGACTATCTGGCCGGCGAGCGGCTGGACCGGTTCGGCAACATGGGCTGGGGCGTGGGGCGCCTTTATGCGGAACACTATTTCCCGGCCGGTTCGAAGGCCCAGGTCCAGGCCCTGGTGAGTGACCTGAAGATCGCCTTCCACGCCCGGCTTGAGGCGCTGGACTGGATGGGCCCCAAGACCAGGGCCGAGGCCCTCAAGAAATTGGACAGCTATGTGGTCAAGGTCGGCTTTCCGGATCATCCGCGGGACTATTCGGGCCTGGTGATCCGGGACGACGACCTGGTGGGCGACGTGCGCCGCGCCGCCGCCTGGGACTGGGCGTTCCTGATCGGTCGGCGGGGCGGGCCTGTGGACCGGTCGGACTGGCAGATGACGCCTCAGACCAACGACGCCTACAACGGCGCCCTGCGCGACATCGTGTTCCCGGCCGGCATCCTGCAGGCGCCGATCTTCGACGCCAAGGCGGATCCGGCGATCAACTACGGCGCCATCGGCGGGGTGATCGGCCACGAGATGACCCACGGCTTCGACGACGAGGGCCGCAAGGTCGACGCCGCCGGACGGCTGCGGGACTGGTGGACGCCCAAGGACGCGGCGGCGTTCGAGGCGCGGGCGGCAAGGCTGGGCGCCCAGTACTCCGCCTTCGAGCCCCTGCCCGGCGCGCATGTGAAGGGCGCCCTGACCATGGGCGAGAACATCGCCGACCTGGGCGGCCTGACCCTGGCCCTGGACGCCTACCACGCTTCGCTAAGGGGCAAGCGTGCGCCCGTGATCGACGGCCTGACCGGGGACCAGCGGGTGCTGCTGGGCTGGGCCCAGGCCTGGCGTGGCAAGGTGCGCGAGGACGCCCTGCGCCGCCAGCTGGTCAGCGACCCCCACGCGCCGCGCCAGTACCGGGTGGACGGCGTGGTGCGCAACATCGACGCCTGGTACGCGGCCTTCGGGGTCCAGTCGGGAGACCGGCTGTACCTGCCGCCGGGGGACCGGGTGCGGATCTGGTGAGAAACCCTTCCCCCGCAGGTGAAGCGCCGCAGGGGAAGGGTTGACCACCGCCAAGTCCTGGCGAAACAGGCGCCCCGCCCCTACCTTCGGGGCAGCCTTGCCGTGGCTTCGAGGCCCGGACTAGGGTTTTCCAATCACCGCCCCAACAGGGCCGCCCCCCCACAGGACCGCCAATGACCGACCTCTTCGCGCCACTGGACTTCGTGCGCGGCCCCGCCATGAAGAACCGCTTCATGCTCGCGCCCCTGACCAACACCCAGAGCCATCCCGATGGGCGGATGTCGGACGAGGAGTTCCGGTGGCTGACTATGCGGGCCCAGGGCGGTTTTGGCCTGACCATGACCTGCGCGGCGCACGTGCAGGCCCAGGGCCAGGGGTTCCCCGGCCAGATGGGGGTGTTCTCCGACGACCACCTGGAGGGCCTGACCCGGCTGGCGGCAACGATCAAGGCGGCGGGCAGCGTCGCGGCGGCGCAGCTGCACCACGCGGGCATGCGCTCCCCGGCCGAGCTGATCGGCCATGCGCCGGTCTGCCCCTCCGACAATGAGGAATTCAAGGCCCGCGGCCTGACCGGCGCCGAGGTTGAGCAGTTGACCGAGGACTTCATCGCCGCGGCGGTGCGCTCGCAGCAGGCCGGCTTCGACGGGGTCGAGTTGCACGGCGCCCACGGCTATGTGCTGTGCCAGTTCCTGAGCGGTGAGATCAACCGGCGGGACGACCGCTGGGGCGGCTCGCTGGAGAACCGCGCGCGCATCATCACCGACATCATCACCGGCGTGCGGGCGCGGTGCCGGCCGGACTTCACCCTGGGCCTTCGTCTGTCGCCGGAGCGGTTCGGGCTGAAGCTGGCGGAGATCCGCGACCTGGCCGCCGAACTGATGCGCGGCGGGGCCTTGGACTATCTGGACCTGTCGCTGTGGAACTTCCGCAAGGAGCCGGAAGAGGAGGCGTTCAAGGGCCGGACCCTGATGTCCTGCTTCACCGGGCTGGACCGCGGCGAGACGCGCCTGGGGGTGGCGGGCAAGGTGCTCACCGGCGACGACGCGGCGGACGCCCTGGCGCTGGGCGCGGACTTCGTGCTGATCGGCCGCGCGGCGATCCTGCACCACGACTATCCGCGTCGGGTGCGCGCCGACGCCCATTTTCAACCCACAAGCCTGCCGGTGAGCCAAGAGTATCTGCACGCCGAAGGCCTGAGCCCGGCCTTCGTCGCCTACATGTCCGGCTGGAAGGGGTTCGTGGCGGCCGAAACGACGCCGATCCCCGCGCCGGTGTTGTAGGGCCGGAAACTGTGACGGGCGATCTGGCCCAGTCGGGCCACGACGCCGGGGATTTCCTCGCCGACCTCGGTGATGAAATCAAAGCCCTGGTCGCGCCGCTCGCACATGATTTCGAGCATGCGTTCGGTTTCCTGGCGGTGCTCGTCTGAGAGGCCGGGGGTCCTGAGGCTGGCCCGGACCTGGGCGATCTCGTTGGTGGCGTCCAGCACGCCGTCGATGGGCATGGTCACCCGCACGATCAGGCCATGCAGGCTGACCCGCAGAGCCCCATCGCGCAGCTCATAGAGGGTCTCGCGGTTGCGGTCGTAGACGTCGATCTCGCGGCGGGAGGCCCTCAGCATGCGCAGGGTGATCGGGCCATAGGGATCGCCGACGCCGCGCGTCTGGCCGGCCATCTTGATCAGGACATGCAGGGTGGTGAGGATTTCCCCGAACATCAGGGCGGCGTCCCGCTCGCGGTCGCGGCGGCGCATGCGCGTTTCGGTCTGGGTGGTGACGATGCCGCCCACCGTGGCCAGGAAGGCGCCCGTGAAGACGGCCCAGAAGGTGTTGGCCTGCTGGGCGAAATCCACATCCTCGACCCGCATCCGTCCCTGCTCCCGATGATCCGGGAGGCAGGTTAGTGGGGGGCGGGCTTAGAAGCCAGAGCACGATTCAACAGTCAGGCGGAAGCGTCTGACTGTTGAATCGTGCTCTAATTTCAAAAGTTTAGAGCCGGATTCAGGCTTCGAGAGAAACCATCCGGCTCTAGCCGGCGGCTTTCCAGCGGAAGCAGCCCAGGGACATGACGCGGTCGGCGCCGTGGGCGTCGTCGCGCAGGCGGGCTTGGCGATCTTCCAGAGCCATGACGCGGTAGACGGGCATGCCGCCCGCGTCGGCCGAGACCAGGTCGCCGACCTGGGGAAGCTGGCCGTTCTTCGGGTCGATCAGGACCCAGTCGAGATGCCGTGCGGCGGATTGCATGAGAGCCATCGTTCTGAATCAGTTTCCGCATCAAGCGGATGTTGAGGGAAAGCCTAGCCCGCGGCGTCTGAAGAAGAGACTAACAACGCGTTAAGGTGTCGTTCATCGTGGGGGTGGAATGCCGGTGATTACAATCGTCGAGGGACTGGCGTTGGGGGCAGCAGGCCTTTGTGGGCTTGGGATTGCGGGCGCGGCGCGGCTGACCATGGCGCTGGTCCGCGGCCGCCGGATGCCGTTCCGGACCTAGGGGCCGTGCGCCACTCTACCGCAGGCCCAAGAGGGGGAACCGGCGGTCGGACGGCGCGGTCATCACGGAGCCGCGTCAATCAAGGATGAGAACGCCCCTGTCTAGCCAGCCGCGGCCAGGAGGCTCGGCGCTTCCGCCACCACGCCGCGGTCGGTCGACAGGGTGGTGAGTATCCCCAGCAGCAGGCTCTGCGGCGTGATCGGCTTGGCGATGTGGTGATCGGCGCCGGCCGCCGCCGCCATGGCCCGGTGGGCGTCCATGGCGTTGGCGGTGAGCATGGCGATGGGGGTGGCCGCAAGGCCGGCCTCGGCCTCCCAGCGGCGAATCTCGCGGGTCGCCGCCAGGCCGTCGACGAGGGGCATCTGCATGTCCATCAGGACGATATCGAAGCGGTCCTGGCGGAACGCCGAGATGGCCTCGCGTCCATCGCCGACGATGGTCAGGTCGACGCCCAAGGGCCCTAGGATCAGCTGCACCACGCGCTGGTTGGTGGGATGGTCTTCGGCCAGCAGGACCCGCAGGCCCTCGAACCCCACCGATGCCTCCGGCGCTTCATTCTCCGCCACCTCCCCGGCAAGCGCCCTGTATTGCGCCGTGCTGCGCCGCAGCGGCAGCTGCAAGCTGAAGATGCTGCCGGCGCCGGGCTGCGACTGCGCGGTCAGGGTCCCGCCCATCAACTCGGCCAGCGCCCGGGAGATGGCCAGGCCCAGACCGGTGCCGCCGAACCGCCGGGAGATCGACCCGTCGGCCTGGACGAACCGGCCAAACAGCCGCTCACCGGCCGCGGCGTCGAAGCCGATTCCGGTATCGCTGACGGCGATAGTGACCGTCGTGGCCCCGTTCTGGGGCCCGCCCTGTGTTTCAGCTTCGCAGGCATCGACAGTGATGCGCACCTCGCCCGTCTCGGTGAACTTGATGGCGTTGGACGCCAGGTTGGCGACGATCTGGCGCAGCCTGACCGCGTCGCCCTCGAACATCCCGTCCGCGGCCGGCGCATAGGCGATATGGAAGCCCAGGCCCTTTTCCTCGGCGCCGGACCGCAGCAGCTCACCGGCCGCTTCCACGGACTGGCGCAGGTCGAACGCCCCGCCCTGCAGTTCGAAGGCGCCGCTTTCCAGCTTGGACTGGTCGAGGATGTCGGACAGCAGCCGTTCCAGGATCTGCGCCGACGATTGCACCAGGTCGACCATTTCCCTCTGGGCGCAGGTCAGCGGGGTCCGGGCCAGGGCTCCGGCGATGCCGATGACGCCGTTCAAGGGCGTGCGGATCTCGTGGCTCATGTTGGCGACGAAGGCGCTCTTGGCCTGGTTAGCCTGTTCGGCGACGTCGCGGGCGGCTTCGAGCTGGTGCTCCAGCGCCTTGCGCTGCGAGATGTCGATGGTGGTTCCGATCAGCCGCCAGGGCTTCCCGTCCGGCGTGCGGGACACCAGCCGCGCCCGCGCCAGGACCCATTTGTAGCCGCCATCCTTGCACCGCATTCGCTGCTCGGAGGTGGTGTGGGCGGTCCCGCCGCCGAAATGGGCGCCGTACTCCTCACGCACGGCGGGCCGATCTTCGGGGTGGATGAGGTCGGCCAGGTCAGCATAGGCGATCTCGTCCGCCGCATAGCCCAACATCGACGCCCAGGCAGGGCTGACCTGCGCGCGGCGCCCGACGAAGTCGACCTCGAACAGGCCGTCGCCGGAGGCCTCCACCGCCAGGGCGAGCTTTCCCTCCACCTCGGCCAGGGCGGACTGCCGGTCGGTGAGGCGTTGCAGCAGCATCTGATGGTCGTTGGAGAAGCTCCGCGCGGCCACCAGACCGGTCAGAAGCAAGGCGCTGGTCACCAGGGCCTCAACGCTCAGGCCGTGGGCCAGCAACGGTCCGATGATCGCCGCCCCGATGCCCGGCCCCAGGCAGCACCACAACAGCTTTCGGTTCTCGCCGAAGTAGATGAACTGGTTCATGAACGAACCGCCCAGCCAGGTGGCGCCGATGGCGATCCCGATCGGCGAACCGGTGGCCAGGCTCATCAGGGCCAAGCCGTAGAACAGGCTCGAACCGACGACGTTGATGACCGCGTAGACGTCGATCGCCGCCTGGTTGGACAGGGTGTCGACCGCCCAGTCGAGCAGGGGGGTCGAACCGGTTTCCCAAACGAAGATAACCGACACCCACGCCAGCGCCACCGGCCATGGCAGCACCAGCAGGGAAATCGCCGCGTAGATCGCCGCGAAGACCAGGCGCCCGGCCTGGCTGTGGCGACCCAATTCGCGGGCGGCGTGAACGTTGAAGTCGCCTCCAGCACCGGCGGCCCCAAGGATCGCGGGCATGGCTGCGTGCTGGCGTTTGGGCATGGATGTCCCGGGGACTAGGTTTCCTTCCCCGACGTTAAGGTCGGCCGAGGTACAGCCTAGTTAAGCCGGCCCCGGGGCAAAGCGTCGCACTATTTTCGGTAGCATGCGCCGGCGGGCGTCTCCCTCACAGGGCCCTCTCCCATCCGTCCAGACGCGCGCGACGGCCGTCGTGGCCGGCGATGACGCCCGTGATCACCCGGCCCGAAACCGCCTCGCCCGCGAAGGCCACTTCGGTGAAGTCTTCGGCCCGCGCCAGGCCCTCGCGCTCCACCAGCGCCCGCACGGACTTGCCAACCTGGCTGTCCAGATGCCGCGCCAGGGCCGCGTCACCCGCCGCCCGCAGCCGCGCGGCGCGATCCTT
>DASVMY010000122.1:0-3724 GCA_036384135.1 Caulobacteraceae bacterium
AAGACGATCACGCCGCGGCGGATCACCATCCTCGGGGGCGCCGGCGCCGGCAAGTCACGCCTCGCGCGCGAGGTCGGGGCGGCGCTCGGCCTGCCGGTCATCCACCTCGACCGCCTGGTCTATGCGCCGGGTTGGCGCCGACGCGACATGGCGTGCGTTCGCGCGGACCTCGAGCAGAGCCTGGAGGCTACCGGATGGGTCGTCGACGGAATCTATCGCGAGACATCCCCCCTCGTCCTGCCGCGCGCCGACCTGGTCATCTGGCTGGACCAACCCGCCTGGCTCAGGCTCTGGCGCAGTTGGCGCAAGACGCGTGTCCGCCGGAACGCCCCGCGAGCCGACCGGCCGGACGGTTGCGACGAGCGTTTCGGTTGGCGCTACGCGCTGGCGATCCTGCGCTTCGGGACCTTCTCCCCCACCCTCGGCGCGCGCCTCGAAGACATGGCGGGACAGCCGGTGTTGCGCCTGAGGGGCGATCGAGCCATCACCGACTGGCTGGAGCGCGCCAGGTTCAAGTAGAGGCCGACTCAGCCGCCCGAACCTGTCGGCGCCGGCGATCGTCGTTCTTGTAATGTTCCAGATTGCCGCTATGATGCGCGCTTCGCACATGAGGGATATCCATGATCGGCTACGTCACCATCGGCGCCTTGGACACGGCCGCCGCCCTGCCCTTCTATGATGCGGTACTGGGCGCCATCGGCTATGAGCGCGGCTTCTTCGACAACGGCTGGGCCGGCTATGGCCCCAAGGGCGGGGACCAGAACGTGTTCGTCTGCCCGCCCCACGATGGCCAGGCGGCGCGGGCCGGCAACGGCATCATGATCGCCTTCCTGGCGCCCTCCAAGGCCGCGGTGGACGCTGCCTACCAGTCTGGTCTGGCCCAGGGCGGCAAGGACGAGGGCGCGCCTGGCCCCCGACCTGAAGACTCAACGACCTTTTATGGCGCCTACCTGCGCGACCTTACCGGCAACAAGATCTGCGTCTTCGCCAGACCTTAGGGCAGGCGGCGGCTGGCGCTCGAAGTCCATGATCCAGTTGACCTCCCAGGCGCGGCCGTCGGTGGAGAAGGCCTGTTCCCAGCGTGGGCCATGGTTCGGGCCGTGCTTCCACCACCGGAAGCGCACCAGGACGAAGCGGCCGTCGTCGAGGTCTTCACCATAGAACTCGCCGACGTCGCCGTCGAAGCCGCCATGCACGGGCGGCTGGAGCAGGCCGTCGCGGCTGCTGATCCAATAGATCGACCAGCGCAGGGCCGCGGTGTCGAACAGGCGTACGGTCAAGCCCGAGAAGCCCCGCTCGCGGAACACGATCTCGTCGACGTTTGAGACGCCCCCAAGGCGGGGCTCGCAGTGCGAGAGGCCGTCGAAGGTTTCCCATTGCGGCTTGCCGCTCCAGCGGGTCTTGAGGCGGCGGTTGGCCACGCGCCAGTCGCCCATCAGAAAGTCGAAATCGTCCGCCGCGCCGGGCGGCGGGTCGAGGACGAAGTTGGTCGCCTCGCTCATGGCGCATCTCCTTACCCGCCCGCAGAGGGCGGCCGCGTGGAGACTTACGCCCGGGTGGCGCCCGGCCGCGTCAGTTGCCGTAGGGTGTCAGGAGGCCCGCGCCTTGGCGATATAGCGGTCGATGATGCCATCCATCAGCTCCAGGGGCACGCCGCCGCACAGGACCACGGCGTCGTTGAAGCCGCGGATGTCGAACTTTCCGCCCAGGGCCGCCCTAGCGCGGTCGCGCTGGCGGTTGAGCTCGGAGTGGCCGACCTTGTAGCCGCAGGCCTGGCCGGGCGAGGCGCAATAGCGGTCGATCTCGCTCTGGGCTTCGGGACGGCCATAGCCGGTGTGTTCGCGCATCCAGCCGATCGCCTGCTCCCGGCTCCAGCGCTTGGCGTGCATGCCGGTATCCACCACCAGGCGGGTGGCCCGGAACTGCTGGGCCTGCAGGAAGCCGATCTCGCCGAAGGGATCGTCGGCGTAGAGGCCCATCTCGTCCGCCAGCTGCTCGGCGTAGAGCGCCCAGCCCTCCACATAGGCGTTGAAGCCCCAGAAGCTGTCGATCAGGGGGAACAGGTGTCGCTCGGTGATGTAGGCGCCCTGCCAGACGTGGCCGGGGATGGTCTCGTGGTAGGTCAGGGTGGGCAGCTTCCAGCGCGGCCACATCCCCGTGTCCTTGAGGTTGATGTAGTAGGTCGCCGGCCGCGAGCCATCCATGGCCCCGCCGTTCATATAGCCCAGCCCCGCCCCCGCCTCGATGTCCGGCGGCACCCGCTTGACCACTACGGCGGCGGTGTTGGTGGTGTTGAAAGCCTTGGGCAGCAGCGGCCGAACGGCGGCGATGCGGCCGTTGAGGTAGTCGATGATCTGGGCGCGGCCGGCGTCATCGTTGGGATAGACGAAGCGCGGATCGTGGGCCAGGGCGGTTACCCGCTCCGCAACCGTGCCCTGGCTCAGGCCCTGGGCCTTGAGCAAGCCGTCCATGCGCGCGGTGATCGCCGCCACCTGCTCCAGGCCCATGGCGTGGACCTGGTCCGGCGTCATGGCTGTGCTGGCGCCGACCTTCAGCAGCCAGCGGTAGTAGGCCTCCCCGTCGGGCAGGCGCCAGACGCCCGCTTCGTCCGTGGCTTTAGCCTTGGCGGCCATCAGCACGGCGATCTGACGCTCCAGTGCGGGGTAGACCTTTTCCGCGGTGATCTTCGCCGCCTGCCCGGCCCAGTCGCCATCCACACCGGCGGCCTTGGCCTTGCGGGCCAGGGCGGCGGCCAGCCGCGACTGCTCGGCCGGGATGGCGCGGAACCGGGTCATCTGGCCCAATGCCGTCTGCAGGATGAAGCTGGGCGGAACGACGCCCAGGCCGACATCCCGGCGCACGCGCTCGCTCTCCTGGTCCAGCATCACGGCCATGGCGTCCATGCGCGCGAGCCAGGCCTGGGCGTCCTGCGCGCTCGCGACGGAATGCTGGGCGTCGAGCATCTCGGGCACGGCGGAGAAGGCGCCGCTCTGCTGGCTGACCAGATAGGGACCGGCGCCCTCGTTCATGGCCGAGGCCAGGGAGTTGTCGCCATAGACGAACCGACCGCCGTCGACGCCCAATTGGTGGGCGTAGAGCGCGACATCGTAGTTGAGCCTGGCTTTCTCGTTCAGGCCGTTGACGTCGAAGGCCTTCAGAGCCCTTAGGCGCTCGGCAGTCTCTGCGGCGATCTTCTGGGCGCCGGCGATGGAGCGGTCGGACAACCGGCTCTTCAGGGCCGCGCGGGCGCCCTTGTCGAGGCCAAGGCTGGTGGCCGTCTCGGGGCTCTCGCTGAGCATCTGGTCGACGAAGCCGTCGAACAGGAGGTCGAGCTTCGAATCGCCTGAGGAAGTCTGGGCGACCGCGGGCAGGGCTGGCGCGAGCCCGGCGGCGGCCGAGGCGAGAAGGAAGGCGCGGCGCGACAGGTTCATGGCGGACTCCAACAAGAGCACGATGACTTTTGTCGGTTCCGACAAAAGTCATCGTGCTCGCAGACTCAAGAAACGAGCCTGTTTTTCCGTTTTGATGGTTCCGTCAAAACGGGACAGGCTCTAGGGGCGTCCGACCTAACGCCAAGGCCCCTTCAGGGCAAGTCTTGGCGGAAGAACCTTGTTTGGCGGCAGAGTCATGCTGACATCCAGCGTCAGCAGGCAAGCCATGTCGCCTCAGGTACTAGCCCGCCAGCGCCGCCTTCACCGCCGCCACGCCCTCGCCGGCCTTGGCG
>DASVMY010000123.1:0-3387 GCA_036384135.1 Caulobacteraceae bacterium
CGGGTTGGTGACGGGCGGCATGACCACGTGGTCGCCCTCGCGCCGGGCGTCCTCCTGGATCACCACCGCGTCGGCGCCGGCTGGAACGATGGCGCCGGTGAAGATCCGCACCGCCTCGCCGGGGCCGAGCGCGCCCTCATAGCCGTGGCCCGCGGCGCTCTCGCCGACGATCCTCAGGCTGCCGGGGCAGTCCGCCGAGCGCACCGCCCAGCCGTCCATGGCCGAGGCCGCGAACGGCGGCTGGTTGCGCGCCGCCGTCACCCCCTCCGCCAGGGTGCGCCCCAGCGCTTCGTCCAGGGCGACACTCTCCGCCGGCAGCACGATGGCGGCGCGCAGGATCACCGCCCGGGCGTCGTCGACCGACATCAGCTTCACGGCGCGCGCCATTGACCGGACGCCCCGCCGGTCTTTTCCAGCAGCCGGACCTGGTCGATGACCATGCCCTTCTCCGCCGCCTTGAGCATGTCGTAGATGGTCAGACAGGCCACCGACACCGCCGTCAGCGCCTCCATCTCCACCCCGGTCGGCCCAGTGGTCTTCACCCGCGCCGTCACCGCCAGGCCGCCGTCCGCCGCCTCGACGCTGACCTCGACCTTGGAGAGCGCCAGGGGGTGGCACAGGGGAATGAGGTCGCTGGTGCGCTTGGCCGCCATCACCCCGGCGATCTCCGCCACCGCCCGCACGTCGCCCTTCTTGCCCTGGCCGGTCAGGGCCAGGGCCAGGGTGGCGGGGTTCATCCGCACCATCCCCGCCGCGATCGCCTCTCGCGCCGTGGCCGGCTTGGCCGAGACGTCCACCATCCGCGCCCGGCCCTGGTCATCCAGGTGGGTCAGGCGGCTCATGTCTCCATCAGCCTGGGCATCAACTCGACCATGTTGCAGGGGCCGTGGCGGCTGTCGAGCTGGGCGGCGATGACCTTGTCCCAGCCGTCGCGCACGGCGCCGTTGGAGCCGGGCAGGCAGAAGATGAACACCCCGTCGATGATCCCGGCCAGGGCCCGCGACTGCAAGGTGGATAGGCCCACCGTCTGATAGCTGACCAGGTGGAAGATCACCGAAAACCCCTCGATCCGCTTGTCCAGCAGGGGCTCGATGGCCTCGGGGGTGACATCGCGGCCGGTGATCCCGGTGCCGCCGGTGGTGACGATGGCGTCCACCTCGCCGCTGGTCGTCCAGGCCTTCACCTGGCTGCGGATGACGGCGACGTCATCCTTGACGATGCCCCTGGCCGCCAGGATGTGGCCGGCCCCGGTGACCCGGTCGGCCAGCACATGGCCGGAGGTGTCGCTCTCCTCGTCGCGGGTGTCGGAGATGGTCAGCACCGCCACCCGGACCGGCTTGAGGGCCCGGTCGGTGTGAATCTGGCCGCCGGGGGCCAGGGTCACGGCAGAAGGGGCGACGGAGGCTACGGGCGCGTTCATGTCTCTTTCTCCAGTCTCAATCCCACCGGGCGGCGTCGGCCAGGTCGCGGGCGGTGGGTTCCACCCAGCGCTCGCCGCCGGGGCCGTGCTCCTTCTTCCAGAAGGGGGCGCGGGATTTCAGATAGTCCATCAGGTGGTCGCACGCCTCGAAGGCCGCGCGGCGGTGGGTCGAGGCGGTGGCCACAAAGACGATCGCCTCGCCCGGCGCAATCCGGCCAACCCGATGCAGGATAAGGAAATCCTGCAGATCAAAGCGGCTGACAGCGGCGTCGGCGACCTCGGCGATCTGCGCCTCGGTAAAGCCCGGATAGGCCTCCAGTTCCAGCGCCGTCGCCTGCCCGGCCTCGCCCCGGGCGATGCCCACGAAGCTGGCCACGGCGCCGGTTTCGAAGCGCCCGGCGCAGAAGCGGTTCAGTTCGGCGCCCGGATCGAAGACCTGGTCGGTGAGAGCGATCATCCGCCCCTCCCTAACCACCGCTCATGGGCGGCAGGAAGGCCACCTCGGCCCCCGCCGCCAGAGCCACGTCGCCGCGCACCAGGGCCTTGTCCACCGCCGCCCGCACCCCCGGCCCGTCCAGGGCCTCGCCCAGGTTGCGGTCCTCCGACGCGATCAGGGCCTTCAGCGCCGACAGCCGCTCCGGCGCGGGGTCGAAGCGCTTCTCGCGCCAGCCGGCGATGTCGCTCAAACGGCCGAACAGCAGCACCTGCACTTGGCTCAGCCCCCGGTCGTGGACATGTGCCGCGTCACGGACGGCGCCAGACCGCGGTCGATATGGAAGTCGTGGCCCTTGGGCTTGGCGTCCACCGCCCCGCGGATCGCGTCGACTAGGTCGTCGTCCGACGCCCCGGCGCGCAGCACGGCGCGCAGGTCGCTGGCGTCTTCCTGGCCCAGGCAGCTGTGCAGGGTGCCGGTGCAGGTCAGCCGCACGCGGTTGCAGGCCTCGCAGAAGTTGTGGCTCATCGGGGTGATCAGGCCGAGGCGCCCGCCGGTTTCAGCCACCTCCACATAGCGGGCCGGCCCGCCGGTGGTGAGGGCGATGTCCGTGAGCGTCCAGTAGCTTTCCAGCTCGGCGCGGACCTTGGCCAGGGACAGATATTGGTCGGTGCGGTCCTCGTCGATCTCGCCCATGGGCATGGTCTCGATCAGGGTCATGTCCAGGCCCCGGCCATGCGCCCACTGGATCAGCTCCGGGATCTCGGCGGCATTGTCGTGCGCCAGGGCCACGGCGTTGATCTTGACCTTCAGCCCCGCCGCCTGCGCCGCCTCAATGCCGCCGATCACCTTGGTGATATCGCCGCCCCGGGTCAGGCGAGCGAAGAGTTCGGGCTTGAGCGTGTCCAGGGAGACGTTGATCCGTTTCACCCCGTGCCTGGCCAGGTCCGGCGCGAACTCCGCCAGGCGGGTGCCGTTGGTGGTCAGGGTCAGTTCGTGCAGGGCGCCGGACTTCAAGTGCCGCGACAGGTTCTCCACCAGGCTCATCAAGCCCTTGCGCACCAGGGGCTCGCCCCCGGTCAGCCGGATCTTGCGCACCCCCAGGCCCACGAAGGCCGAGGCGATGCGGTCCAGTTCTTCCAGGCTCAGCACCTCCGCCTTGGGCAGGAAGCGCATATGTTCGGCCATGCAGTAGACGCAGCGCAGGTCGCAGCGGTCGGTCACCGAGACGCGAAGATAGGTGACGGTCCGCCCGAAGCTGTCCACCAAGCCCCGGGGTGAGGGGCGGCGTTCGCGGGGCGGGCTGGTGTCATAGGGTGCCATGTCCGCACAACATAAGAGGTTAGCGGCGATGAAGACAGGGGGCGGAGTGAATAGGACGCTGGAAGCGATCGTCCTGGCCGGCGGTTTCGGATCGAGGTTCGGCGGCGGCAAGCTCACCGCCCCCTGGCGCGGCGGCGCCCTGATCGACGGCGCCCTGGCCGCCGCCTTCGCCGCGCCGGTGCGCTGCGTCACCATGGTCACCGGCGCCGAC
>DASVMY010000124.1:0-2050 GCA_036384135.1 Caulobacteraceae bacterium
GAAGCGGGGCCGTAAGCCGGCGACGGGGGGCGGTTAATTCGGCTACATTTTACTTTCTTAGCTATGATAAAAAGTAAAGTGTCGCCGATTTAACCGCCCCCCGTCGCCGGCTTACGGCCCCGCTTCTTCGGCGCCAGCGACCGACCGGAGCTTACCTCCAACCCCTTGATCCAATCCGCCCCGCCCAGGGGCCGCCCCGTCGTCTCCGATAGCCGCAACGGCGCAAACAACGCCGCTTCATCCACGGGGTCAGCAATGAACTCGGCGAAGTCTGCGACCCGCTCCAGCACCGGCGCCACGGCCACCACCCCGTCATCCCGCCCGGCCAGATGCGCCCGCGCGCTGGACCACGCCCAGTCTTCCGCCCGATCCGCCAGCCTGGCGCGCACCGGGTTCAGCGTCACATACCGCACCGCCGCCAACAGATGGTCATCATCCATCGCCACCGAACCGAACCGCCCCTGCCACAGGTGGCCGGTCCAGTCCTGGCGGGCGTTGATCCGTCTGGTGTAGCGCCGGTGCAGATCCGCGAACGTGGCCCGAATCCCATCCTCGTCGGAGGGCGTGAGGATCACGTGGATGTGGTTGGGCATGACGCAATAGGCCCAGATTTCCGCCTTCGCCTTGGCCGCGTTTTCCGCCAGCACATCCAGATAGAAACGGTAGTCGTCGTCGCCGAAAAACACCTTTTCGCGCCGGTTGCCCCGCTGGGTGACGTGGTGCGGGACGCCGGGAACGACGAGTCGGGCGAGACGAGACATCGGCGCAGGGTGCGGTGGCGGTGGAATAAAGTAAACTGTCGCCGTAATAACGAATAACGAGGTTTCGGACCAACTCTGGCGCTGGCTCGTGATCAATTCGGCGACAGTTTACTTTTTAGCATAGCTAAGAAAGTAAACTGTCGCCGAATTGATCACCCCGCGGCGGCTGGCTCAATCCCCAGCCGCCGCGGAGAGAGTCGCCCTTACATCCGGTGCAGGCCGCACAGCTTGTTGCCGTCCGGGTCACGCAGATAGGCCAAGTACAGCTTGCCCACACTGCCGTCGCGCACGCCCGGCGGGTCCTCGCAGGTCTTGCCGCCATTGGCGACGCCGGCCGCGTGCCAGGCGTCGGCCTGGGCCGGGGAACTGCAGGCGAAGCCGATGGTGCCGCCGTTGGCGAAGGTGGCGGGTTCGCCGTTGATCGGTTCCGACACCCCGAAGATTCCGGTCGGGGTCATGTAGAAGATGCGATGGCCATCGACCCGCGCCGGCGGCACGCCCAGTGTGCCCAGCACCGCGTCATAGAACGACTTGGCTTTGTCCAGGTCGCTGGTTCCGACCATGATATGCGAAAACATCCTGCTTCTCCTCCCATTGCAGCGACGCCGCCGGGTTCGGCCTGGCAGTCGGTCGGGGCAGCGGCGCCCCCACGCCCCGCACATGCGGCAAGATCACGGCGATGACAATCCTGCGCACACACCCTCTTGCACGAAGTGCGAAGCTGTTCTAATGTTCTCGTTATGTTCCGTGACGCGCCACCGCCCCCAGACGCTGCCGAACCGGCCCCGGAGCCGGTAGATCCGGCCCAGGCGCAGCGCGACCACGAGCTGGCCATGCTGGCGGCCCTGGCCGATGCGGCCATGGCCCTGGCGATGAGTTTCCAGAAGAAGGCCCTGGCGGCGGTGGAGACCGCCGCCACCCGCGAGGAAGACGCCGCGGCGGCGGGCTACGGCCGCGCCTTCGACCGCGCCGCCCGCACCGTGCGCCAATGCCTGGCCCTGAAGGCCCGCTTCGCCGCCGAGCATGAAGCGGCCCGCCGCAAGGCCGCCGAGACCCGCAACGCCGAGGCGGCGGCCCGCGAGGCCGACGAAACCCTCGTCGCCAACGAGATCGCCGCGCGGCGGGCCACCATCATCCTCACCGTCAAGGGGGCCATCGACGCCGACAAGCGGCCCCGCGCCGAGAAGGAAAACCTCTACGACGCCATCGAGGAGGTCCTCGAACCCTTCGGCGAGGAGATGTTCCTTAGGCTGCCCATCGGCCAGATCGCCCAGGCCCTGTGCAAGGCC